>JBCCWS010000057.1 GCA_039193195.1 Pseudomonadota bacterium | reverse complement strand
GCATGAGCGACCCCAACACTCGGAAAACGCCGGCCTCAACCCTGAGAACGCCTCACAGGCACTCGCTCAGCTGCGGTCAACGCCCTACGATCTCATCTCAGGGGCTCAACGCCACACCTCATGAATAAAGCAGGCTAGCGGGCCGCTTGGTAAATGAGGTAACGCTCAGTCTGGTAGGGGCAGCGTCAGCAAGGCGCGTCGCGCAGCCAATGGCATCGCCATTGGCAAGCGATGCAACGCCGCGGACGCTGCCCCTGGGCAGACCCGAAGGGCGAGTAGCACCTCATTTACCAAGCGGCCCACTAGGGCGGGTGCGGCACGCGCTGGCACCGCCGATACGGTGGCTACCCACAATCCTGTCTCCATCTTCGACCAGATTCCTCACGATCGGGCGGAGGCCGTTGCCGAGGACTGGTGGATAGTGCTCTACCGCGTACCGGATACGCCATCGAAGGCTGGCGGGAAGTCTGGTGTCCACGGCCGCGGCGAAAGCGCAGGCCAGCACCGCCATCCGGGCGGTGCTGGCCTGCATGCGGACGCTGCCTTAGGCGCGATCCGCGCACGCCTGGTTGGACTGCTCAATATCGTCGTACTGAAAGGTCCAGTTCACCGGGTCGTTGTCGGCGTCGCCGAGAATACCGAGATCGAAGATCACGGTAATGTCGGTGACGTCGCCGGAGATCCCCTCGAAGCTAAAGCACAGCTCTTCCCAGTCACCGCTTCCCGAGTAGGTCTCCGTGCGCTCGAAGTTGAGGAACTCGAGTTTGAACAAGACGTCCACCTGGCGCGCAGCGAGTACCTTCATGCGGAAGAAAGCGCCATCGCTCAAGGGGAAGGGCTCGCCGAGCGCCAGCGTGCTGCCACCGAACACCTCGGCGGCGAACTTCTGCATCTCAGCGGTGAACGCACTTGGGTTGCTCGGGTTCGCCAGCGGATTTGGCACCACGTTCGATACGCCGCCGGCAAAGTTGATGAAGTCCGCCTCACCGGACTCGAAGTCGACGAACAGACCTACTTCGTCGGAAAAGAGGTCATCGACCGTGCCGAGCGATAGGAACGAGGTCTCGCCGGACCAATCGTCGACGCCGTCGTTGTCGCTAACTAGGAAGACCTGGCCGTTGCGCGTGATCGCGACGCCCTCCGGCTTGTCCGTGATCCAGCCATTGCCGTCGGTCAGGTCAGGCAGCAGATCGTAGACCTCCTTTTCCTGCGACGAGACACCATCGAGCGCACCCCGCAGACCCACCCTCACCAGAGTCTTGAGCTGAGCGAAGTCACCCGTTCGGTTGTCGCGTTCGATCAGCACGAGATCGCCATCAGGCGCCACCGAGATCTCCGAGAGGCCGACCCAAGCGGCATCCTCTGGCACAGGCGCGAGCTCCCAAGGCACGGCGCTCCAGGTGTCTGTCGAGGGGCGGTACAACCAGAGGCGCGTGAACGCTGGCTCCCCCTCGTTGGCGTCCTTGGGGTCGTCATCCAGTGCCTCGCACTCGGGCGTGGTGTAGTCCCAACCACGCTGCTGAGCGACCAGTAGCCGATAGTTGTTCGGGTCAGTCCCGAGGGAGGCGACACCCTCGAAGCCGCCACCGAGGCTCGCGCGGTTCTCGGAGGCAGCGCGGCAGGCCTCGATCTGCGCGGGCAGGGTGATCTCCGAAATGAGGTTCCCGCCCACGTCCACCTGTAGCAGACGGTTCAAGCGGCTTCCGCTGGCGTCGCCCTCACTCGCAATCCAGTAAGTGCCGTCCGGCGCGATGGCGATGCCCTCGGGGTCGAAGTCCCCGCTGCCCCCCTGAATGGTGACCGCATCGATCACGCGG
Source organism: Pseudomonadota bacterium (assembly GCA_039193195.1). NCBI lineage: Bacteria > Pseudomonadati > Pseudomonadota > Pseudomonadota bacterium. Next base: position 32,429 of record JBCCWS010000057.1, on the reverse strand, counting down.
GCCGTTGGCGTACCGGCACCTATGGTGAAGATCTTGCTCTCACTGTAGAAGGAGTCCCACACGGCGAGCAGGCGACTGCCCTCAGCGGCGACCATGCCAGACATGGCCGACCACGCAATGGGCGAGCCCGCGGCATCGTTGAAGGACAAGAGCTGCGGGTAGGTAGGCGCGCCCTCGGAAAGCGCGTAGATCATGATGGACGAACGCACGCCGAAGGACGGGTCGTCCTCCTCGCCGGAAACAACCAACAGGTTGCGCGAAGGAATGGCCAGCAAACCCTCGGGGCCGAGGGGCCCTGGCAGCAGCTGACGAAACAGCGGGCGACCGTTACGCGTGAGCTGATAGACGCCGATGAAGCTGCCCCGCTCGGAGCCTACGAAGAGGAAGTTCGTGTCACCGAAGCGACCGAACTCAATCGCCTCGGGCTCACTGCCCTTGTTCTCAGAGCGCTCCTCCGGATAGTGACCGAAGCGAACGGCAAGCTCCTCGTAGGCCGTTCCGGCGTCGAAGACCACGCTGCCGTCCGCCTCGAACACAGTGAAGCCGCGGCTACCACCGAATAGATCCCCCTCGTTGGCGGTACCGATACGATCGCGTGGCAGCCAGGTGATCGCGTCGGGCTCGCGCACCACGTCGACAAGCGTCTCGGCGAGCTCGATGACGCCGTCTTCGGTCGCGTCAACGCCCTCCAGAGTGACCGCTCCCATGTCGAAATCACCGGTGACCATGCCGGTGGCGAGATCGACGATGGCGACGTGGTTGTTCTCCTGCAGCGACACCGCGGCGAGGTTGCGCGCGTTGATGTCCACAAACTCAGGCTCGGGATCCGTGGGGGCGTAAGCGGACAGGCCGGTCAGGTCCGCAGTGCGCACGGCCCACTGCTCGACAGCACCCTGCAGGTCGACGATCGCTAGGAAGCCGGCCGGCAACTGCGGAAGCCCGCCCTCGACCTCGTCGACGAAGATCTCCTCGTCACGCTCGTTTTCGATGGCGATGGCGGCGTATTGACCGTCGGGGCTGATGGCGATCGAATCCGGCTGGCCGCCCAGCGGGATGACCCGGATCACCCGGCGCGTCACGATGTCGATCACATCGAGATTACCGCTGGTGTTGATGAAGTCCTCGCTGGTGTTAGTCGCCACCAAAGCCAAGGTATCGCCCAGGACTGCTACGGATGTCGGCTCGCCGCTCACGGCCAGGGTGCCGCCAGGGGTCGGCGAGCTGGGGTCGGCGATGTCCACGAACCCGATTTGATCGTTCTCGCCGTCGGTGTAGACCAGGGTCAGACCGTTCGCCGTCGCCGCGACGATCTCGGAGACCGTCTCCACATCGAGAACCCCGGTGTTCAAGTAGTTGCCCAGGGTGGCCACACGCTTGAAGGAGCTATCCCCGCCCTGGGCAAGCACCGGCGCTGCGGTCCAAATGGCTGCGGTTGCGATACCAGCGGTTAGTAGTCGAGGGACGCAAAGTGTCATCAGGATCTCCGTTCTTGTGCATGGCAAACACACCTCTCCGGAAGAAAGCGGAGCGTGGGTTAGCCGGCGAAGATAGACGACGAATGTTAAAGCTAAGTGACGGGCGAGACCTTGGGGGCTGGACCATGCGGGCGAAGCGACATTGGATTCGCTCGCCGACGCCCCCGACCACAGGCCTCGGCAACACCGTTTCGGGCGCAAGCCTCGGCAGCGGAGGAAAACACGTTGGCCGACTCCACGGGCTTTCACGCCGATGTGTCCAACCAGTGATTCCCCATCGCCATTCCAATCGGCAACGCGACCAGCACTGCACCGCGAGACCCAAGCGCTCCGGCCGATGAGACGAGCCACTGCCGCCGAGTGCTTGGCTTTCGCAAATGCTACTGATAGCTAATTATATCGTTAGCAATGAGCGATGCCCAGCGTTGGCGAACGCCGCTGGGCGGCGCTGACGATGCGCGCCGGGGTACGCACAAGGCGGCTCGGACGAAATCCGCTGAAGGCTCCGATGCCGGTTTCATTCCCTTTCTCGGCCTAACTACTAGAGGTCCGAATCGAACCCCGTACAATGCTCTCGCATGGAGACGCACACCGGAGAGGGGATACCCGCCAAGCGCCTATCGGCAAGCCATATCGATCCCAGCTCGATCCGCCAACGGCGAGCGTGCGGCCCAGGAGTGGAGCTGCTCATACGCGAGCGGGCGCCTAGCGCCGTGGACCTGCCGGGTGGACATCGCGAACACCTGTTGATGTGTACCACCGGTCATGTCGTACCCGGCGAGCCTGTGCGCTCGGTACTGCGCACGACCTCGGGGGAGCGCGCCTGGCACGAGTGTCCGAGACGCCAGGTGAGCTTTATTCCAGCTGGGTTGCCGCTCGCTTGGGAGTGGTCCTACCGCTCGTCGTCCATACACCTAGCACTCGATCCCATGCTGCTGGATGAAATCGCAGTCGCGGGCGTCGGTCAGGCCAATGCAACCGCGCTACAGCCAATCTTCCGAGCTGAGGACCCCACCCTCAGAACCCTGCTCGACCTGCTAGGCGAAGAGAGCAGCTCTCACGCGGCGATCGGCGCCGATCTCGCCACCTCATCGCTGATCATGTTGATCAGCATCCGCCTACATCGACTGTCGCAGGCGAAGCACTTACCAAACCAGGCGCTTACCGCCACTGCCGCCTCAGCTGGCGGACTTCCATCGCCCATCCACGAACGTACGCTACAGCTCTTGCAAGACAGGCTCTCGGAGAACATCTCCATAGCAGACCTCGCGCAAGACACCGGTTACTCGAGCTGGCACTTCGCGCGCCTGTTTAGGCAGAGCACAGGCCTGCCACCACATCAGTATCAGCTGCGCCTACGGATAGGGCGCGCCAAGGAGCTGCTGCGCGTTCGCCCCTACCTATCCGTTGCCCACATCGCCTGTGAACTCGGCTTTGCTGATCAGAGCCACCTTCGTCGCCACTTCAAGCGCATTGTCGGCCTCACGCCCTCTGCATGGCGTGCGCAGCAATCGCCGTAACGTACCCCCAGTCACCGCAGCCTTGTTCTAGCTCACTGGGAGACCGCAACGCTAGCGTGGCGCTGCGCCTGGCGAATCATCACGCGTGCGCACAGTATTCAGCGATGAGCCGAGGATGCAGATGCGGACGAGGAGTGGACGAGCAACGGCCTCCCCCATAGCGGGCCATGGCTGATTCATGTAGGGATCAGACCCGAGCGAATCGCGCCAACCAAAGCACTAAGCAAGCACCGGAAGACAGCCTCGTCGCTGGTTTGATCGCCCATCACCCTGCCAGCTTCGCTAGCCTTCATCGTGCCTATCGTCCTCGATTGCTCAGCGTGCTTGCGAGCTTCCTGAAAAACCCCGAGGACGTGGCGGACGTCTACCAGGAAACAATCCTGCAGGTATACCGTGGTATCGATCGATACGAGGGTAGGTCGTCGCTCTGGTACTGGGTGAGAGGAATCGCCGTCAAGCAGGCCATGCTAAGGCTGCGTCAGCAGCAGCGGCGAGGAGAGGTGGGGCTGGACTATGTGGACGCTTCGAGGGCGCTGGGCGGTGTCGAGTACCTTCGAGTAGAGAATGGGCCCAGCGCTCTCGCCGAACGTGCGTGCCTGACCGCGCGCCTCGAGCAAGCCATGGAACGCTTGACGCCGGAACATCGCTCGGTCGTCCTGTTGAGAGATGTGCTCGGATTCACGTCGAAGGAAACTGCTCAGATGCTCGGCATCCAGGCGACGGCAGCGCGTGTCCGTCTCCATCGAGCGCGCCTAGCTCTGCGCCTTAGCCTGGATGGCATGCTGGACGGCACGGAGCAACAGGCCCGCTAGCGCCCTGACAGCCTGGTGCCAGGCAAGGCTGGATCTACGATCCTCATCAGGGGGAGAGTACCCACCTCGCACCATCATCGCTCACCATCGCCCGGAACGCCTCCACCTCGAACAGCATGCTCCAGTTCTCGTCGACCAGCAGGGAGTTTGGCGTCGTCAAGTTCGGGTAAATCGCCGCCTCTCGCACCTGATCGATCGCTTCATCGATATCGCCGAGCATGCTGAGCACCATGGCTCGGATCCACAGAAAATCGGCGCCATCCCAGGGGTTGTCGCGAGCGGGGCTCAAGGCGATCGCCCTGTCTGCGGTCTCCAGGGCCAGCGTGCGCAACCCCTGACCGGCGTAAGCGATCGCCAGCTCGGCGTGGAGCCATGGACTGTTATCTCGCGCCACGATATCCCGCTCGCGCTGTTCGGCGGCAGCACGGTAGTGATCCTGGCGCGCGCTTTCATCTCCTCGCCGTAAAGCGATCTCGGCCATCGCGAGATGCCAGGTCGCGGGATCGCCGCCCGAGTCCGCCGTAGACCACGTGCTCAGCAGCTCATTGAGAGTGGGATCGGTCCAGGTGAACACCCCCCATAGGCCTGCCGACAGGAGCAGATCGATCAGCATGTCGTCCCCGATCTGCACACGCAAACGATGGAGGTGCTGGTTGGCAGCCGCCGTGTCGGCGAGCCAGCTCACCTGGGTCCAAGCGCGGTAGAAGTAGGGCTCTACCATCGCTGGGTCGAGCGATTGGGCGCGCTGCATGCTGGCGTCGCCCTCTGCGAAACGCCCAGCATTGAGCTGCTTAATGCCAAGGTTGTAGTGGAGAAGTGGATTCAGCGGGTCGAGTCGTACCGCCTGAGAGGCGTGGATCAGGGCCTTGTCGCCATCGCCCGCGTGCACCTCGGCCTCAGCGAGCGCGGACAGGATAGAGGCGTTGCTCGGCTGCCTTGCTAGCGCATCGCGCAGCTCTGGGCTCGCCTGCGCGTGATCGTCGTTGGCCAACAGCAGATAACCGTTGGCGAAGCGAGTGCTCGCCTCGGTCGGTGCGAGGGCCAGTGCGCGCTCTACATCCTGGCGCGCCAGGCCCAACCTCTGCTCCGTTCGATCATGATAGTTGGCGTACAAGCGCGCGTGCGCGATCGCACGGCGGGTCACCGCGGGTAGGAACTTGGGCGATCCTTCGAGGGCGATATCGAAGTAGGCGATCGCCTCGCTCAAGTTGTCCGCCTGGTAGCCCCTAGCCAAGGCTGCCTCACCGCGCAGATACGCCTGCATCGTGTCGGCTGGCGCGTTCAAGGCCGCGCTCCGTGCATCCGCGAAGAGGCGCAGATCGAGCTCCCGTGCGATCTCGCCGGAGAGTCTGTCGTGCAGAGCGAATAGGTCGCTCAAGTTGCCGTCGAAGCTCGAGGCCCACAGCTGCACTCCGGTGGCCGGGCGAATCAGTGCAGCATTCAGCCGTACGCGCCGGCCGTCCCCGTCGTCCACCAAGGCCGCAGTGCTAAGCAGCAGGTTGGCGCCCACGCGTTCGGCGATCTCCCCGGCGGATGCCGCTTCCTCGGCCGCCTCACGAACGCTCGGCCAAGCGATGACCGACAGCTCCGGGATGGCACTCAGGCGGTCCGTGAGGGTCCGAGCGATACCGTCCGTGAGCCAATCCGCTGCCATCGGCGAGAGGGCCTCTACCGGCAACACGGCGAGCACCACAGCAGGTTGAGCCGGCGGTGCCGGCGCGTCACGCGTTAGACGCCAACTCAACAGGGTGAGCAACGAGAGCCCCAGCACGGCGAGACCGGCCATTCGCCCGGGGTGCCTGGCGCTGTCAGTGCTGGTCGGGCGGTCGGTGGCTGGCGGCGTAGGCACGGACGGCTCGGACGGTGCGCTCGTCTGCACAATGGCGGTGCACGCCGCCACCATCCGGTAGCCACGTTTGCGAACAGTCTCGATGTAGCGCGGCGCGCGCGCGTCATCGCCTAGGGTCCGCCTGAGCTCAGCGATGAGTCGATAGACCGAACTCTCGGTCACGACTCGATCAGGCCAGAGGTCGCTCAGCAACAGGTCGATGCTGACGACCTCACCGGGGCGCTGCGCGAGAAACGCCAACAGCTCGACGGCGCGCGGCTCGAGCGAGTGCTCGGTGCCGTCACGGGAGAGGAGATTTCGGCGCCGGGTGAGGGTCCAGTCGCCGACGAGATAGCGTTCGTGCTCCGTGCCGCTCATGACCTAGCCGACGCGAGAAATGACTGGATAGATTTTACAGGCCACCCCCGCCCTCACAAAACCGTAGGATATTCAGAGCTTAAGACGCACCGAGGGGAACCTAAGGGAATCCTAAGAGATCATTCAAGATCCGAGGATGGGGGCAAGGCAGCGTTCATGGCGTGAAGACGAGTGACTTCATCCGCGTTCGTTACCAAGGAGTGTCGCGCCATGTCCCGCCCCATTCTCACGCCCCAATCCACCCTGAGCCTGGTGGCTCTGATGCTCGCCGCCCTCACCCTGAGCGGATGCGGAGGCGGGGACTCATCTCCGACGCCCTCGGCGCCCGTCAGTGATCTCCCCCTTAACGATGCTCCCCCGGCGGACCCGCCCGGCGACGACGACAGCGGCAATCCACCGCAGGAAGACCCGCCCGCGCCCCCTGGCCCGATCCTTGCTCTGGCCAAGGGTGACTACTGGGAGTACGGCTGGGACACTTTGAGCGCAGTCTCCATCCCGGGCAGCAACTCGGTCACCGAACGGGCCGGTCGCTTTCGCCTTACGCTGGATGAGACCATCACCCTCGACGGCCGCCAGGGATTGGCCACGGTGGTCAGTGGCGAGACGTTCGGTGATGTGCCCGTGGCCTTCACCGTCGACGGCGACCGCGTGCTCGCGAGCTTCGACGGCGCCACCTGGACCTTCATCTTCTCCACCTCCGCAAGCTGGTCAGGCGGCGGCTGGTTCCTGCCCATCCCGGAGGATCTGCCCGCTGCGGTCGAGGTCGGTACGGTCACAAACGACTACCTCGATCGAGAAGCCCTGGCCGTAGGGGTCTCCGCGTCCTCGGATCTTTGCGAGACCCTCAACGGGCGCACCTTCTGCGACGACGCGAGCACCTACCGTGAGTTCGAGTACTTCGATGCGCAGGTGGGTGTGGTCGCCTACCGCTACCAGTACGACACCCTCGATGCCGGCTTGGGCGGCGCGATTACCAACACGCACATCAACGTTGGCTTGATCGCCTCGTCGCTACAGGGAGATGTGGTCGATTACTCCCTGGAGGTCGAACCGAACAACTCACCGTTGGACAACGCCGTCGCCCTCGCAAGCGCGGTGCGCGTGCTCGGCGGCGCCGGCGACGAGGCGGAGAACGGCGGCGATGTGAACGTCACGGTGGTGGAGCTACCCGCCGGCGCATCGCCGGAAGTCGAGCCTAACGACAGCATCAGCACAGCCACTCAGGTATCCCTGTTCGAGACGGTGGTCGGCAGCATCACCAACACGGAGTCCGTCACGGCACTGGATGTCATCACCCGCGGTGGTACCGTCAGCCTCGAGGTGAACGATCTCTATCTGCTGGACTTCTCTGCCCTCCCGACACCGATAGGATCGGACCGACCGCACGGGGACTGCCCAACGCTCGGCGCTCGACACAGCGGCCTTGCCGAGGGCGTCCTGCAGCTGACCGTGCTCGAACGCGAGGGCGATACGCTCACGGTGGTGGCTGAGGAGGCGAACGACGTCGACAACGGCCTCTCCTCACGCCCTACCTTGACCGCCGGCACCGATTACTACCTCGCCGTCGGAGCAAGCGGTTTGGCCACCCCTACCTACTACTCGATCAACCTCGCCTGCACCCGCGAACTCCCGCCCCAGCCCGATCGAACGGTGGAGCGCGTGCTCGGCGCCTTCGATTGGTACGAGGTCACCTTGTCCAGCGAAGGCCCGCTGGAGGTCATCGCCGCTGGCGCCAGCTTCGTGGTAACCGGCGCCGATCCCACGCTGGCCCTTGGGGAAGCCACGCGCGATGAGGAGGCCGATACGTGGCACTACGCTCAAGTGCTGCCCGCCGGCACCTACCGCATCGGCGTCTCGGCTCTGTTCGCGCGGGGCTACGAACTGGTAGCGTTCTACTAGAGCAACATCCCGCACCGTTAGCAGGAGAGGGCGCCCCAGCCAGCACGCTTGGGCGCCCAGTGTAGACTAGCGAAAGGCCCAACTTTCCCTTTAGCCAAGATTTTGCAAACGGCATATCCTCGTAGCACTCGGCACCAGACAACCCCAATCACATCGGTACTCTAGTCTCGCGTTGAGCTAATTTAATCATTGACATCGGAGTGACCCAGCGAGAACACGGGGAACTCCAGACCGCGGTTCGATCCTTGCGGGAAGCGGCGGGACTCCTCGCGACGAACCATCCAGCAGGGCACCGCGCCACCTTCGAGCTGGCCGTCTCGTTCATCGACGCCGGCCAATGCGCCCCGCCGCCCACCATCTTCGCAGGGCACTGAAGGGCTCTCAGGGCGATCACCACGAGGTGCCCCGAGGAGAGATCGAGGCCCTGATAGGACAGGCGGCCGGCGCCTGCGACCACCTGCTCGGCCCCGACGCGACCGCCAGCACGCGCGTCGAACGCCCACTTCCCCAACGCCGCATGGGCATCTGCTAGTCTCGCAGAGTCGAGGACGAGCGCCGCGCTCGACCGACCGCTGGAGGGTGGCGATGCGAGCCAAGGAAGTGCTGTGGTTCATCGGGCTGTGGGCAGGAGGCGTCGCTAGCGTGGTGGCGCTCCTCGGCGCTCTGATGCGCTTGGTGCTCTGAAGTCGCTTCGCTAGCAATCCCCCCTGGCGATAGAACGGGCTGCCCATGCGAGATGTGACGCAACTGCTGGAAGCACACCGCGGCGGCGACGCCCACGCGCTGACCGAGCTCGTGGAACGCCTCTACCCCGTGCTCAAGCAGCTCGCCCGTCGCCAACTCCCCGCCGGCCGTGGTCGCTACACGCTGAACACCACGGGCGTGGTGCACGACGCCTTCCTACGCTTCGCCGACAACGCCGAGTGCCAGTGGGTGAGTCGTGACCACTTCTACGCCTTCGCCGCGCGCGTCATGCGCCAGGTGGTGGTGGACCATCTGCGCGCCCGCTCGGCAGCCAAGCGTGGCGACGGCAAGGCGCCGATGCCCCTGGAGGAAGAGCAGGTCGCCTCGCCCGACAGCGCGCCCCAGCGTGCCCTGCTGATCGACCAGCTGCTCGATGGCCTCGCCGAGATCGACGAACGCCTAGTGCAGGTGGTCGAGTGCCGCTACTTCGCCGGCTTCACAGATGACGAGACCGCGGCGGCCCTGGGCGTGACGGCAAGGACCGTGCAACGCGATTGGCAACGCGCTCGCGCCTGGCTCGAGCTGGCGATGAGCGAGCACCGCGAGCCGTCCAACGGCGCCCCGCCGGCCGAGGATACGCCATGAGCGACCTCGGCGATCTTCAGCACCTAGACCGGCTGTTGAGTGCCGCCCTCGATTGCGAGGACGACGCCGAGCGCGCGGCGTGCCTCGACCGGCTCTGCGGCGACGATGCTTCTCTGCGAAGCACCCTAGAGCGCATGCTGGCCGCGAGCCTCGGCGAGGGCGGCCTGCTGCGCGAGGGCGACCTGCAGGCTGACGGTGCCCTCGACGGACTTAGCAAGGATTGGGGCGATCCAGCGCCTCCCAGCGCGGGGCAAGCGGGTGATCGCGTCGGTCCCTATCGCTTGCTGGGCGAACTCGGCCGCGGCGGCATGGGCGTGGTCTGGCACGCGGGGCGGGCCGACGGCGCGTTCGACCAGCAGGTCGCCCTCAAGCTTGTCCACGGCGGTATCGGCGCCGGCGCCTTAGCGGAGCGCCTAGTGCGCGAGCGCCAGGTGTTGGCGCGCCTTCAGCACCCAGGTATCGCGCAGTTACTGGACGGCGGCATCGACGGTCGCGGCCAACCCTGGTTCGCCATGGAGCTGGTCGACGGCGAGGAGATCACCGCCTACTGCCGCGAGCGCAAGCTGGGCCTACGCGAGCGGGTGGCGCTGATCGAGGAGATTGCCCTCACCGTCGATTACGCCCATCGCCACCTGCTCGTCCACCGTGACATCAAGCCTGCCAACGTGCTCGTCGACGCGGCGGGGAGACCTCGACTCCTCGACTTCGGCATCGCCCGCTTGCTCGATGCGTCCAGTCAAGAGGGGATGCTGACCCTCACGCAGCACCAGCAACCCTTCACCCCGCGCTACGCGAGTCCCGAGCAACTCCTCGGCGACACCCCCGCCACAGCCTCCGATGTCTACCAGCTCGGCTTGCTGCTGTTCGAGCTGATCACGGGTGAACCCGCGTTCGAGGCCACGGAGACGACACCATCGGCGATGGTGAACGCCGCGCATAGCCGATCACCGGCGCAGCCTAGCCGCCTCGCCACGGTGCCGAGAGATGTGGACGCGATCGTCATGACCGCCACGCGGCCGGAACCCCAACGGCGCTACCACTCGGCACGTGCCTTCGCGCAGGACCTGCGCGCCTGGCTCGACGGCCACGCGGTGGCAGCCCGCGGCGACGCCCTCACCTATCGCGCCCAGCGCTTCGCCTCGCGCCATCGCCTCGGCGTGGCGATGGCCAGCCTGGCCGTGCTCGCCACCTTCGGCCTCACCGCCGCCCTCGCCTGGGGCATCGTCAACGCCGATCGCGAGCGGCACCGCGCCGAGGCTACCGGTGCCTTCCTCGCCGACACGCTGCGCGGCGCCCAGCCCTACGTCGCCCAGGGCCGCGACACCGCCCTGCTGGAAGCCCTGCTGGAGGATGCCGCCGAACGCATCGACAGCGAACTGCGCGATCAACCCTACGCTGCTGCCGACGTACACATCACGATCGCCGAGACCCTTCGCGTGCTATCAGACTACGAACGGGCCCGCAGCCACGCAGCCGCGGCAGTGGACACCTTCCTCGCGCAACAAGGCCCGAACGCGAAGGAGGCCCTGAACGCGCAAGACATTCTGGCCTTGATCCTCTGGGATCTCGGTCGCTACGAAGAAGCCGAGGCCCTGTCGAGAAACGTGCTCACGCGCGCTGAGAGAACCCTGCCGGACGATGACCCCCTGCGCGCTCAGTCGGTCAACACCTTAGGGCTCGCGATACGCGCCCAGGGCCGGCTGCAAGATGCCGAACCCTACTACCGCGAGGCACTAGACGCCGCGCGACGCGCCTCGGGGCCCTACTCCCACCAGGCGCTGGTTGCCCTCGGCAACCTAGCGTTCTTGCTCGCTGAGCTCGATCGCCTCGACGAGGCCGAACCCTACGCCGCCGAAGCGGCGCGACTTTCGCGAGAGCATCTGGGGGCCAACGACCCGGACACGTGGCTCGCCGTGGACAAGCTGGGGTCATTGCTCAGCCAGCAAGGGCGGGGAGAGGACGCACTGCCCCTGCATCTTGAGGCGAGTGAAAACCTAGAGCGTATATTAGGTCCTCGCCACTCCACCACGCTCGGATCGCAGTACGCCACCGCCACCGCCCTGCGCCGCCTGGCCAAACACGAGCAGGCCATCGCCATGCTGCAGCGGATGCTGCCGATCATCCGCGAGGAGTACGGACCGCGCAGTCGATTCATGTTCCCCACCCTGAACCAACTGGGCCAGGCCCTGTCGGCCAGTGGACGGGCGGGCGAAGCACAGGGCCATCTGCAGGAGGCGTTGACGATCGCCCAGGAACTCCTCGGCCAAGATCACCATCACTGCGCGGTCATCGCCGTGCAGCTCGCCGATGCCATCATCGACACAGACGGCACTTCAGCCACCCGGGCGAGCGCACTGCTCACGGACGCGCGCAGCATCCTCGAGCAGCGCTTCGGCCCCGATGGCACCCACCGGTTCTTCGACGACCTGGTGCGTGTGGAGCAACGCGTGGCCGACGCCGAGCATCGGGGCCGATAGTCACCGCAGCACCGTTTGTAGGGATCGCGAAGCGGAATGCGTAGAGATAGGTGGAGGCTCGCGGCACGCGGGCCAGACACCGTTCTATGGCCACGCTGCAATCAGCACGCCGCCATGCCGGGCTGCCTGTGGTCGATGGTGCGGCAGCTTCAGGAGCATGCGACGCACGGACTGCAACCAGGACAGGCCTCTGCTCTCCGTCCTAGCCTCTCTCGGCGGCGGCTCCCCCGTATGCGATGTGCTCGACTCTCCATGGGCCGCCACTGCCCGGACCGAAATCCCCTCGCCGCTTGTCGGCAAGTGATCAATGTCGATAGGCCGAGAACCCGACGAACGGCGACACCCTTGTGTCGGAATGTCTCCGAGGTTTGCGTGTTGGTACTTGAGGGCGCGATATCCGAGGCACTGCCTGGCGCCCCTCGATAGCGCTCGACACGACTGCCAATGAGGTATACAACAATGAACATCACACGCTCCATCGCCACCGCAGCGCTGCTGCCCCTCGCCGTGCTCACCGCCGGCAACGCCAACGCCTTCTTCGGCGACTTCACGCAGGAGACGGACGGCATCTCCATCACCAGCTCCAACTTCAACAGCGCCACGCTGCTGAACGAAGTCAAAGTGGTGTGCCCCAACGCTGGCTGGCTCCTCGCCCAGGCGGACGCCACCTTCCAACTCGACCCCACCGTCATCGGCTCCACCGTGTGGATCCGCTACAGCATCACCAACGACGGCGCCAACGGCATCGACAGCAACCACGATCGCAGCCTGCAGGCCTACGTGATGGAATCCGTGCACGAGGTGCCGGGCTCGATCATGCGTATGGATCGCTGTTCGGCCGGAGAGGAGGTGTCCTATCGGTTCGTGGCCCAGCGCGTGAGCAACGCCGACTCCACGACGGCGGCCTTCGGGGCGCGGATGCACGTGCAGTTCTTCCGCCGCGAAATCTAGGCACTGAGGTATTGAGCCGGTGATGCGGCGGCGACCCCCGGCGGGCCGCCGCCGCATCGCTCACGGCACCGTGATCGACACCTCGCGCGTGATCGGCAAGCCCGCATCGTTGATGTAGCTCAGGCTCGCCCGATAGGTGCCCGAGGCCCCGTAAGTGTGACTAAGGCGATTGCTAGCTGCCGCGTGATCGAAGATCTCGCCTGTCACGCTGTCATCGCCCCAGGCGATGGATAGGGGGTTCACGTCCAGCGCGTCCAGGTCCATCTCCGGATCGTCGACGGCGGCGTCCACCGTGGCATCCTGACCCTGCAGGGTGACCGCGATGGTCAAGGCACGCGGCGGCCGCCCGGCCAAGCACCCGTCGGCCCAATCGAGCGCGTCGTCCTTGTCGGGCGGATCTTCGTTCGGCATCGGCACCGTCATCAGCTCCCAGGTGGCAGGCATAGTGCTCTTCAATAGCTCGATGCCGCAGGGGGTCATCCACTTGGCTAGCTCTGCATCCGGGTCCACGCTGCCCAGGTACGCCGCCTTGTCGGCATCGCTCCACAGGCGCGAGGAGACGTACTCGTAGCGTGCGAGGCCGTGCGGCAGCGCGTACATCACGCGCTGGGCCGCGATGCCGAACAAGTCCTGTTGCAGGGCTGCCTCTTGCTCAGGCGTTGGCGTGTCGGCGTCTTGCAGGGCGAGGTAGGGGCTACCAGCACGCGCCACCTCGATCCAGTCTTGGCAGCCAACCATGGTGGCGAAGTCGGCATCGCACTGGGATGCGCCGGGCGCGCCGTAGGCGGCTGCGGCGTAGGCCTCGGAGAGCTCGCCAAACCACACGCCCGTGCGCTGGCCTTGAGATGCGCTGGATTGGTCCGCGACACCGCCGGGCACGCACTGCGGGATGTGCGAGCAGCCCACGCCCGGAAACTGCACCGGTCCGAATTGCTGCGGCTGGAACGGCGGCGGCGCGCCGAGGCAGTTCGCCACATACTCGCCGGGAAAACCCGAGTGGCAGTAAAGCTGATCAGGATTGTACTTGCAGCAGACGAGGTTCAGCTGCCCGGTGCCGCCATCGGTGTTGCAGAAGGGGTTGGCGTCATCGCCGTAGTACAGCTCGTAGGCCACGGCGGCGGGCACACCGATCGGCGGGTAGGCGACGGCGAGCACGGAGAGGGGATTGGTGAAGTTTGGCAGGCCGCTGAGCCCGTAGGCGGCGCAGATGAACTCCTTATCGACGTTATCCGCCAGGCACTGCATGGTGTCACCGGCGCCGGCACACTCGCAGGCCAGCTCAGATCCCAAGGCCACGGCGCGAGCCGCCTTGAGCGGCTTTCCGAGCTTGCCGGGGGTAGCGGCGGAAGCAGGGTTGCCTCCGGAGAGCCGTACCGCGAGGCAGGGTGCGGCGAGGGCGAGACGCGGTGTTGATCAAAGGCTCAAAAAACTCTCAAGAGCGAGCAGCAGCCCGTTGTCGGCCGCTCGAGTGGGCTCGACTCAAGGCGCCGAGCCGTCGACTCGCGGCGCGCCCGTCCGTCCGTCCTGCATGGGCCGATCGCCCTTACCGTCGCCTCGGGTGCTTCCAGCCACAACGCAGCGTGCTAGATGTTGGCAAACCGTGCGATAGAGGCACTGCGGCGACGATCTGCTCGATCTGCTACCGCCCGGCTCGCAGCGCCCTTCGGCGAAGTTCCCGACCACCCCCTTGTCGCACGCGTGTTTGGCTCCCAGACTCTGCAGGCGCGTTGGCCATTGGCACCGCGAGTGGAGGCGTCAGCGTCCGTGGGGGCGATCCACCGGAGTATCGTCAGCACGACGCCGGCGATGAGGGTGAGGTACGGGGATGGGTGCAGGGTGTCTGCTCCGTTTCATCAAAGTTCTGCTGGGGGGTCGCAGGACACCTGGCGAATCGGGTCAGACGCGTTTCACCCGCGGCCGACGGCGCGGCGAAGACGGTGGCGCGCTAAGGCACCTCAGCTGCGATCGACCGTGAACTCCAGCGAGAACTTCTCCCGCTCCAGCACCACCAAACGACCGATGTGCAGATCGTCACCGTCCTGCCGGGTCCAGATGCTCCCCCCGCTGCGGGTGCCGCGGAAGGTGGTGTCCAACGCCCAGCCCTGACGGCGTAGCTGTGGGGCGAAGTGATCGAGCAAGCCATCGAGGGTCACCGCGCCGCCAGCGATGGTCTGCGCGTGAATGGTGACCCCATGACCGGACCCACCGGATCCCGATCCGCGAATCGGCGCCTCCTTCGGCATGACCAGGCGGGGCAGCACGCGGTAGATGTCCCCGTTACGGCGCTGACTCTCGGACTGCGAGCGCATGTGTGCCTCGCAGGTGGTGCCGTTGAGGGAGCTGCTCGTGATCATCGCCAACGATTGGGCGTCGCGGGCCTTAGCCTGCAGCCACAGGGTGCGCCCCCTGTCGTCACGACAGTAACCCCGGGTCAGGGTGAGCTGGCCGCGACGATCATCGTGGGCCACGAAGCCATAGCTGGTGTAGCTCCGCTCGTTAGGCAGCGGACGCCAGCCGTCGTTCACTAAGATGCTGTCGACCACTTCGTAGGTCTCGTCCTCGGCCAGTTCGCTGCGCCAGGCCGCCGTGTAGGAGGGATTGGATAGATTCATCTCCTGGGCACCAATAAAGGCGAACTCCCGTGGCAGGGCACCGATCACGTCGAGCTCCGCTGGCAGTTCCCGCGAGAATCGCAGGTGGGGTAGAAACGCGTCGGCAATGTCCTCATCGACGCAACATGCGGCGTACCCTGGCGGGGTGAGCAGAATTCCCAGGAGGGCGAACGGCGATAAGCAGGCAACTCGTGCGCAGGTCATAACGTGGTCCCTCTGGCATGCACCGAACGGCGTAGAAAGGTACTTGGCAACGGCGTCAGCTTACTGCGATCGCCTCAATTGTGGTAGCCCGGCCATGATGAGCCGCCTTTTCGGCGGAGGCCACCGCAGGACCCGTCAGGCGGGCTGAGTCCCGAGCCGACCTCGGCCCCCGTCGCCTCCCCCGGCGATAGAGGCGCGCCAACCCCTATCGCCCGGTGAGAGAACCTCTCCAATCGACGCACCCACTAGATGTGGACACACCGTCCACGGAGTTCATCGGTTGGTTCGAGTTGCGCAAAGCGTGCCGGAAGCGACCTGGGAGGTGCTACGCAATGACGGGTTCTCGGAGCGATGTTCGACGATCGCACCTCATCCGATCGAGGAGCTCGATCGTGATCGGCGTCATTCTTCTATTCGCCTCCCACACATCATCTCTAGTAGCAGGAGAAATGGCCAGCGATGATTTCGCGGTCGCCTTGCAGACGCTCGATGCGAGCGGTGGGTCGGCGTCATCCGAACTCTATCGATTGACCGCAAGCTCCCTTAGCCAAGGTTCACCTGTAGGCGATAGCGCCTTCAGCGAAGGCTTCTCTGTCGTGGGTGGTCTCCTGAGCCCCCCCGACGTGGACGGGGAAGGCGTGCGCGACTTTCTCGACAACTGTCTCTTCGATCCCAACGAGCGCCAGCGGGACACCAACCGTGACGGCTTCGGCAATCTGTGCGACGCCGATCTCAATAACGACGGCAGCATCAACAGTGCGGACATCCCTTTGTTCCGAAGGGCGTTCTCCAGCACCCCCGAGAGTCCGCGATGGAACCCGGACGCGGACTTCAACGGCGATGACATCGTCGACATCCAGGACTTCCTGATCCTCAGGATGGCCCTGAACACCACCCCAGGCCCCAGCGGGCGCGCACCTTGAATAGGTACACTGCCATGGACCTACATCAACGCCTATGCCTCTTTCTCCTCATGCTGCTGGCGTGTACCCAAGCATCTTCACAGGTGCCCTCCACGCTAAGCTACCAGGGCTACCTGACGGACGCTGATGGTGCACCACTACACTCAGCGCTGTCGGCAAGCGTGTCCTTGTATACCGTCGCTACCGGCGGCGTTCCGCTGTGGAGTGAGGAGCTCACGATCACGCCGACACAGGGCCTGTTCACCGTTACGTTGGGGCAGGCGTCGCCGTTCCCACCGGCGCTTTTCGACACCCCGCTGTGGTTGGGCCTAACCATCGAAGGCGACAGTGAGATGATCCCGCGCAGCGCCCTTGCAACCGCACCCTTCGCCTTCAAGGCGGAAGACGCGCTCAGCGTGCAAGGCCGATCACCAGCCGACCTCGATGAGTCCTCTGAAGTGGCGGCACTCGAGGCGATCGTCGCGGACTTGCAAGCGGAGTTGTCCGTGTTGTCCGAAGCGGTGCTTTCCGTCGCTGCAGATGTCGGCGGAAACACGGAGACGATCGCGACGACCGTCTCACGCGTAGAGGTAGTGGAGGTAGACAACCTGGGGCAGTCCGAGACGATCAACAACAACGCGGCGGCTATCGTCGCCAACGCGGATGTGCTCCAGAGCATTCAGCTGAACAGTGTGATCGCCCTTGACGGTGTACTGACCCTCGATGGCACGACTGCGCGCTTTTCCGGCGTCAACGTACAGGTCGTGGATGGCTCGGGCGCGACTTCTGGTGAACCTAATGGGCTTGGAAATCTGCTGATCGGCTATGACGAGCCAAAGACCGCTGGTTGCAACAACATCGGCTTTTCGGATCAGCAGAGCTGCGAGGAGAATGGACACCTGTGGACACCTGATCAGAAGAGCGGTTCACACAACCTCGTGGTAGGGCCGGAGCATGCCTATGCTAGCTACGGCGGTGTCCTGTGCGGAATCTCCAATGCTTCCCTGGCGCCCCATGCCATGGCCTGCGGCGGCGCTTACGGAGTTGCCAACGGGAGGTCCGCGAGCATTGGCGGCGGCCAAGGCAACATCGCATCTGGTGAGGCGTCCTCGATTGCTGCCGGCAACCTGAATGAAGCCGAAGGACAGTTTGCCGGCGCCGCGGGTGGGCAACAGAACATCGCGTCAGGGCTCGCTGCCCTGGTGTCTGGGGGTCTGGCCAACAAGGCCACAGGGACGTTCTCCACGGCCGCAGCAGGCGGGCGCAACACGGCATCTGGAGAGGGCGCTCTGGCGTCCGGTGGCGAGTTGAATGAAGCTTCTGGGATCAACGCTGTCGTGACCTCCGGGGTACTCAATATGGCCCAGGGCAAGCAATCGTCCGTCACCGGCGGTGCCTCGAACGTGGCAGAAGGGGACCGTTCCCAGGTGAGCGGCGGCGGTGGCAACCGCGCTCTTGGCGATGACAGCAGCGTGCTCGGTGGCAACGCCAACGTGGCTGTGGGTGCGGTTGCAAGTGTCAGCGGTGGCATCTCCAACCGCGCCGAAGGCGCGGGGGCTTCCGTGCTAGGCGGACGCGGGAACCTGGCAAGTGGAACGGAGTCGTCCGTGAGCGGAGGGCAATCGAACATCGCGTCCGGCGTTGCAGCTTCGGCGTTGGGGGGTCAGAGCAATCAGGCAATCGCCGATGACAGTGCTGTACTGGGCGGGCGCATGAATACTGTGCTCGGTACCCAATCCGTGATCCTCGGGCGAACCGGGATAGTCCTCGCCGAGCCGCAAGAGATCGCCCCCTCACCGGTTGGTCCCCAAGGCGATCAAGGTCCGCCGGGGGCAGACGGTGAGGACGGCGAAGTGGGCGCCAGGATCGTCGGCGGCACACCGCTGCCGGACGGACGCGTGGAGTTCCTGCTCGACGATGGAAGCCGCTTTACAAGCGACGGTAGCTTGCGCGGAGATATCGGCCCCGATGGCGCCAAGATCATCGCAGGGACCGCGCTAGCGGACGGCCGGGTGGAGTTCCTACTCGATGACGGCAGCAGCTTCATCACTAGCGGCAGCCTGCGAGGCGCCGATGGCATGCCGGGACTACCGGGGCCCGTAGGTGCAAAGGTGATTTCAGGAGATCCTCTCCCCGATGGCCGAGTCGAGTTCACCTTGGACGACGGCAGCCGATTCACTACTTCCGACAGCTTGCGCGGCGCAGATGGGCCGCCGGGCGATGAAGGTCCCCAGGGCCTCCCAGGACCACCGGGACCGCCAGGCCCACCCGGGGACTCCAACAACGGCGTGTCGATGATTGGGAGCAGCTGTTCGAGCGACGGGTGCCTGGCGACTAGCGACAGCGCTCGGTACGAGTACTGCAGCAGTGGCACGTGCCGGGGCGGAACCCTTTCGGGCGCGAGCACCGAGTCTAAGGTAGCCTGCCACGCGGACGGGTGCGTGGCCGCCGGGTCCGGCGCCTTCGCCTATTGCGCCAACGGTGGCTGCCGCACGAGCGGCCTGTCGGGTGCCACCCGATCATCGAACGTTCATTGCGGTAGCGATGGATGCATCGTACCCGGGTCAGGCAGCTTCGCTCAGTGCCGCGGGGGCGTCTGCAGAAGCCAGTCCATGTCAGGCACAACGGCAGCATCGACGACCAGCTGCGGCGCTACAGGCTGCGCGGTCGCTGGAAGTGGCAGATTCGCCTACTGCACGGCCGGCAATTGCAGCGAGAAGACGATGGGGGGTGTAGCGTTCGATGGCACGTTGGCCTGCGGCGGGGATGGATGCGTCGTCGGCGGCAGTGCCGAGCTCCGGTACTGCCGCGACGGTCTTGACTGCCGATCCAAGGGTCTCTCGGGAGTCACCTCAGCATCGTCTAGTGCATGCAGCGCTGAGGGATGTGTAATGACGGGCAGCAACGCATTCGCCTACTGCTTTGCAGGCGGAGACTGCAGCACCCAATCCTTGTCCGGTGTCACTCCCAACTCCTCCGCATCTTGTGGCGACCTTGGCTGCCTCGTCATCGGCAGCTCGGATGCGAGGTTCTGCTCTGGCGGCACGTGTCGTGCTTCGCGCGCCGATGTGCCCGTAGATACGGCACATGATCAACGCTGACCGGTGTGGCTAGCGCCATTCACGGCAAGCAACGAATGAGCGAGCGCCTGACCACCCAGCGTTTCGGTCAGGCGCCGACCGCCGTCAGAACCCCGCCGGTCTGCGACCGAAGATCACGTAGGCCTTGCCTGGGACCCCAGGCACATTCTCCGTCCGTCCTTCGATCGCGCTCACCGCGATATCGTCGATTCCATCTGCGTTGACATCGCCAACACCCTCGACCGCGCCGAGGCGCTCGCCTGACGCCTCAGGGAAGATCACGAATCCAGCACTGCCGTCGCCGCCTCTCCCTGCCCGCAGGTCGGCGAGATTCAACAGGCGAGGAAAGCCCTCGGTGGTACCGAACACGACATAGACGGCGCCGTCCGTCGGAGGCGAATCGCTGCCGAACCAGGAGCCGGTCGCGAAGTCGTCGATGCCATCGCCATTGATGTCCCCCACGCCGGCCAAGAAGAAGCCAGCGCCGGGATCTACCTGGAGTTCTGCCAGCGGAGCGGGCTCGTACACCAGGCTACCGGCATCGCTAGCCCCGCTCAGCCAGTCCTGAGCGCGGATGTTGGGCGCGAAGCCCTCCGTGCTGCCGTAGAGGATGTAGGTCAGGGATCCAGAGATCTGTGGGTCGAAGCCGGGGTCGCCGATGCCCAAGTCATCCACCCCGTCGCCGTTAACGTCACCTAGACAGGCGAGCGTACCAAGATTGCGATTGCTGATCTGGGCCAGATTGATGTCGATGACAACGAACCCGGCAGAGCCGTCACCCCCTACCTGCGCTCGCAACTGCCCGACGGAGAAGGACGCGTCGAAGCCGTCGCCATCGCCGAACACCACGTAAGTGGTGCCATCGCTGTTGACCGTAGGGTTTTCGCGCACGGCGATATCGGCGATCCCGTCGCCGTTGAGATCACAGTCTCCTGCGACCGCTAGGCCCAGATCGCCGTTGGGCACTCCGGTCACCAGCGCCACACCTTCGCTGCCGTCGCCGCCGTTTAGGGGCAGCAGCTCAGCCACCGTCTCGCGCGCCTCGAAGCCCGTGGAACGCCCGTATAGCACGTAAGCCTCACCGGTACCGAAGCGAGTGCCGGGCGCGCCGACGATGGCGTCGTGGATGCCATCGCCGTTCCAGTCACCAGCAGGCGAGATGGCAGCGCCGAGGCTGGTCCCGCCTGCTGCGGGCAGCCCGCGCAAGAGGAATCCTTCGCTACCGTCGCCACCCCCGTTTTCTAGCAACGGCCCGATCAGGAAGCGGGCCGGGAACCCCTCCATGCGCCCAAAGACGGTGTACGTACCGCCGCGAAATCCCTCCTGGCCGAACGCCCCGATCATGATGTCGTCGACGCCATCCGCGTTGAGATCGCCCACCGCGCTGACCTTACTGCCGAAGGTGGCGGCGGTCTCGGTTCCTACGAACACGACGCCTTGGGAGCCATCACCTTGCAACAGGGTGTCGAGGGACAGCACCGGTGGGAATCCCTCGACGGTACCGAACAGGGCTGATGCCAGCCCCACCTGCGCGCCGATGGGGAAGAAGTTAGATCCGATCAGCATGTCGCTGATGCCGTCTGCGTTGATGTCACCGGCCGGGCTGATCTCGCCAACGGAGTAGTTGACTGTTCCTTCGAAGATGACACCGGCAGATCCGTCACCGCCGGCCTCCGGGCGCAGCGCTCCCAGATCGAACTCCGCGGGGAACGCCTGGGCCCGTGCCAAACCCGCAGCCAAGAGCAGCAAGATCGCTGCTGCATTCGGCGAAAGCCACTGCGCGGCGCGATCCGCATCGCCGGTGCGCGCCCGTGAGTTAAGGGCGAGGGTGAACGGAACGGTAGTCAACATAACGGCCTCCTGCCTGCTACCTGCTCGCTTGCCTGCGAGTTTTCGCTGCACTTCTGCAAGTTAACCGCTCCGAGCATCCCTGACAACGAGCCTCCGGCCCGATGGGAATTCTGTGGAGGGCTGACGGAAGCCTGCTGGTCATGAGCGTAACTGCGCGGACGTCAGCCTGATCTACGGATCCGGTAGCCGGATGGTCCAGGGGGCAATCGGCACGGCTGACGGCGTAGCGGTGGGGGGTGCTGTGTCCCCATGGACATCTGATCCGTGGAGTGTCGCCACCTCAGCAGCCAAGATTCCGCGGTCACGATCGAGCTGATCGGGCAGGACTGGGACTATGGGCTGTCCGTGCAACCCGGCGATCGCGTTCGCCAGACGATCGTGGGCATTGCGGACTAGCCGTGCCGGAAGACTCGCGCCACCTAGCGGAGGGAACTGGGGGGTCTGAGATCACTACGGCTTCTCCGTGAGACGCCGCCGACGCGTCTAGGGTAGCCTTCGACAACCCTAGTCCGACTGCAGCGCCGCCACGGGGTCCAGGCGCGCGGCCGACAACGCCGGGTAGACGCCGAAGCCGACGGCGATCGTGACGCACACGGCGACGGCGATCACGATCACAAGTATCGACCAGGCGACCGCCCAGCCGGCGAACGCAGCGATTGCGTAGGCGAGCAGAACCCCTAACAGGACTCCGATCCCCGCGCCGATCAGGGCGATGACCATCGCCTCGATGAGGAACTGGCGCACGATGTCGTGCTCGCGGGCGCCGATCGCGCGCAGCAGGCCGATCTCTGATTTACGTTCCATCACGCTCGCGAGCATGATGTTCATGATGCCGATGCCCCCGACCAGCAGTGAAATGCCCGCGACCGCGGACATGACGATCGTGAAGATGCGCTGCGTCTGCTGATGCTGCGCGAGTAGGCGCGCTGGGATGACCAGCTGGTAGTCGTCCTGCTCGCCATGGCGGCGATTGAGAAGGTGATCGATCGCAAGGGCGGCTTCGGAAGGGTCGACCCCTGGCGTAATGCGAAGCTTGAGCTGGTCGAGCTCCGAGCTCAGATCCTCACGCTTGAGCCGCGTGAGCCCGGTTTCGAGCGGCAGGTAGATATTGCGCGACTCACCGCCGATCTCGCGACCTTCGAACTGCTGATTATCGAGCTGCCGGTCGCGCAGCACGCCAACGACCTCGAGCCAGAGATGATTGACCTTGATGCGCTTTCCGATCGCCTCGCCGTTGGGGAACAGGTCCTGCGCGGCGGCGCTGCCAAGCACGGCAACTTGCGCGTAAGCGCGATTGTCGGCTTCGCCGAACAGGCGGCCACGATCTGCTTCCAGGCTGGTCAGATCGAAGAAGGTGGGGCTGACAGCGAAAACGTTGGCTCGGCTCTGACCTTCGCGCGAGAAAAGCGACCAGGTACGGAGCTTCCGGCTGCCGGCCCAGCCATCGGTGAAGCTAAGCGTATTGATGGTCGCTTCCGCGTCGCGAACGCTGAGACCCGCCGAGTACTTGCGCACTTCCTTGCGCGTGTCCGCGTCGAGCCGGCGCGCTTCGACGATGAGGTTACGCAGCCCCATGCCTTCGATGAGCTCCAGCGCCTGACGCTTGCCACCCTCGCTGACGGCGAGCATAGCAATCACGGCCCCGACACCGAACACCATGCCGAGGAGGGTCAGCGCCGTACGCAAACGATGATGCGCGAGCTGACCGAGGGCCTGCCTGACGTCCAGGGCGAAGTGGGTGACGCGGGTACTCAAGGATTCGTTAACCAACGTCCGGCGGCGCGACCAGGCTGATGCGTTCGCCCGCCTCGATGCCGTCGAGCACCTCGACGAGATCGGGGCTGCGCTGGCCAAGGGTGACCTGGCGGCGCTGCGTAGCGCTTCCCGAGACCACGTACACATGGGAGTCGGACGCGTCGCCGTACACGGCCTGCGCAGGGACCACGAGTCCGCCGTCGATCGAGCCGGTGACGATCTCGGCGCGCAGCTGGCTGCCAACGCGCATGATCTGTGCATCCACCTCGTCGATCACGGCTTCGACGACGAAGAACTTCTGCGGGTTGTCGCGATTGCGCGGGCTTGCGACGGTCGAGACCGATTCGACGACGGCCGAGTGCTCCCGATCTGCTGCGGACTCGAGTCTCAGCCGCACGGCTTGGCCCGCAAGCAAGCCCACGGCGTCATTCTCCGGCACGTAGAGCCGCGCCTTCACCTTGCCGCGCACGGGCAGCAGAGCGATCGGCATGCCGGGGAACACGCGCTTGCCCTTACCGATCTTCTCGCCCCAGGGCGTGCGCGCATACACGAGCGTCCCGTCCGCCGGGCTGCGCAGTTCCATCATGCCGAGCGCCTTGTCCTGCTTGTCGAGCTTGCTGAGCTCGCCCTGGCGCTCGGCCATGATCAGGTTCTGCTCCGCCGCGGTGCGCTGGTCGAAGGTGGCCGACTCCCAATCGAGGAACTCGGCGCGAGCGTCCAGGTATTCCAGATCGGAGACGGCGTCGATGATCTCGTTGCGGCTCATGAGCAGCGGATCGACATTCGCGTAAGTTTCAGTGATCGCCCGTTCGCCGTCGACCCGATCGGCATCGTCGCCGATTCTCGACAGTTCGATTTCGGCGACTCGCTCGGTGTTCGCGAGCTTGAACTCGGACTTGGCGACCGCCAGCGCGCTGGTTTCACGGTCGAGCTGCACCTGCACATCGTCGAATCGTGCGATCACATCACCTTGGTGCACCTCGGAAAACTCAGGCGCGATCCACGCGATATTGAACGCCATCCGCACCACGCCGCCGAGGGCGATCGGCATCGACTCCGATGCCACGAGTTCGCCGCGTGCCGGCACCACGAATTCAACATCCCTCTGCTCCGCGCGGACACTCGGCGCGCTGTCGGTGACGCCACCGCAACCGCCTGCGACCGTGGCTACCAGCAGCAGTACGACTGATAGGAACTTCATAGCTGCACCTCATCGCCGACGCCCAGGCCGGACAAGACGATTCGCTGACCGCCGGAGCTGCGTCCAAGCACCACGGGCTGCCAGCCGGCGCCCCGGACGACGACGCCGGGGGCACCGTTGCGGTAACTCACAGAGCTGTCGGGCACGGCAATGGCAGCACGCTGGTTATCAATCGTGATTACCACCTTTGCCGACATACCGGGGCGCAGGGACCCGATGATCTCCTCGGGCACGCTGATCGTCACGTCGCGGATCATCGCCTGCGTGAAGCGGGATTGACGCCGCACGATACTGGCTACCGAAATGACTTCACCCTTGATCGCCGAGCCGCCCGCCGCATCCACGCTGACCGCGGCGGCCTGGCCTACCTCAAGGGCGGCCGCGGCGTACTCCGGCACCTCCGCCGTGACGATGAGATCATTCCTATCGGCCAGCTCCACCACGACGATGCCAGGATTTACGGCTTCGTTAACATCGAGTTTCTGTCCCTCTCGATTCGTACCGACGATGACAACACCCGCCCGTGGCGCCCTGATCGTGAAAGAATCGAGCTCCCGTTTCGCGCCGACCAGTTCGCTCCTGAGGCGCTTGATATCGGCTTCGAGCTCGGCGCGTTTTGCTTCCCTGACCCGCGTAACCAGGTCTGTGCGGGCGAGTTCGCGCTCGTACATGTCTGCCGTATGCGCCTTCTCCTCGAGCAGTTTCCGGTACTCAAGACCGGCGTAGACCTCCGGGTTGACCGTGGCCTTACGCTGCGCCTTCTCCTTTGCACTCTTCGCCCCAGCGAGGGCGACGACGGTCTCCTCCATCTCCCGCGCCTGCGTCTCAAGAAGGGACTCGAGTTCGGATTCCCTTGCGTTTAGATCACCGGTCAGCGTCCGCACCCGATCGTCCGTTGCGCTGCCGTCGAACTTCGCCAGCACATCCCCCGGCTTTGCGACCGAGCCCTCGCGGGCAAGCTCCATGATGGTAATGCGCCAGCTGCGGCTTGGCGGTGGACCAAAGCGTACGGGCTCGCGAGAACCTACAGTGCCCGCAGCACTCACCGTGATGGGGCGGTCTGCGCTCTCCACTCGCATCCATTGTTCTGCGCTCGCCGGTGCCGCGATGAGCAGGCTCAAGAGGATTGCTGTGAATCTACCCGACATCATCGTTCCTGCTCCCGCCCGCTGAGTGCTCCCATCACGCTCATCCCCGGCATCAACAACTCGGGGATGCTCGCCACGGGTGCGGCCAGTACTTCGAAATAACCCGCGTCGCCCCAGTCCGTCTTCTCGACGGCCTGGCTCGAGGCCCAGGTCACGCCGGCCGCGAAGGGCTGGCCGCCGAGCGCGTCGGCAACCACCTCGATGTTCTGGCCGGAACGAACGCTCAGTATGTCTGCCTCGTGCACCCAGAATCGGATCTGCAGATCCTCACGACTGGCAATCGAGGCGATCTCGAATCCCGCGTAGAGCGTTTCCCCCGGAAACACCTTGGTCCCGGTGAACGGATTGTCACCGTAGATGACGAAGCCGGCCTTTTCGGCTTTGATCTCCGTGCGCTCGAGGGCGATCCGAATGCGCTCGTAGCTAGCCTCCGCCTGGCGGACTTCTAACTCGGTCTCGCGTATGACATCCGCCAGCTCCGCATTCTTGTTCAGCAGCTCTGCTTCGCGACGAATGACTTCCTTACGGTAGGTCTGATAGGTGAGTTGATAATTCTCATAGTCGATCTTCGGGATCGTGCTTTGCGGGATGACCGTATCCAGTTCGGCGAGGCGCAGCTGGGACTCGGCAACGGCCAGGTCGCGTTCGGCGTCCATCACCTCGAGGCGCAGTTCGTCTACGCGCCGTGCAGCCGAAAGCCGACTCTTGTCGAGGTTGGTCCGCGATTGCTCTTCGTCGGAGATCAGGTTGCCGGGATCGAGGCGCACGACTAGATCGCCAACGCCCACCTCGCTTCCCTCCGGCGCCATCCACTCGATCTGCCGCTGCCAGCCGCCCGGCAG
Organism: Pseudomonadota bacterium; assembly: GCA_039193195.1. Classification (NCBI taxonomy): domain Bacteria; kingdom Pseudomonadati; phylum Pseudomonadota; species Pseudomonadota bacterium. Next base: position 6,165 of record JBCCWS010000057.1, on the reverse strand, counting down.
CGACGGCATCTCGATGGTCTGCGCCTCGCTGTCCTCGACCACGCCGGTCAACAAGGGATTGGCGGCGAGGCCAGCAGGCGCTAGCAGCAGGAGGCAGAGGCTTGTGGCCGGTAGCGGTTGGTTCGGGGGTGTCGAGTGAGTCATTCATTCTCCGAGGTGAAGGCGCGCCGACGAGTCATGGCAACGCCATTGCCAGGCGGCGCAACGCCCAGATCGGGAAGGAAGGGCTTGCTCGACACCCCCGAACCAGCCGTTACAGGCCACCTATGAATGAAGCATGTCATGTTCGATCTTCCCGTCGCGCATGCGGATCGAGCGCTTTGCGTGTGCCGCGATCTCTTCCTCGTGGGTCACCATGAGAATCGTCTGCCCCTGGCGGTTGAGCTCTTCGAACAGCACCATGATCTCTGCCGAAGTACGACTGTCGAGGTTACCAGTGGGTTCATCTGCGAGAATCAGCGGAGGCGAGTTGATCAGCGAACGAGCGATCGCGACGCGCTGCCGCTGGCCGCCGGAGAGCTGATTTGGCCGGTGATCGAGACGATCCGTGAGACCTAGTCGGGTCAGGAGCTCGATTGCCCGGCGCTTGAGAATCGACGCGTCGTGGTTCGAGTATCTGAGCGGCAGCATCACGTTCTCGAGCGCCGTCATGCGCGGCAGCAGGTGAAAGCTCTGAAAGACGAAACCGATTTTCTCATTGCGGATGCGTGACAGGGCGGCGTCGTCGAGGGCGTCGACCGCGTGCTCCTCGAAGCGATAACTGCCGCCGTCCGGAGAGTCGAGGCAGCCGAGAATGTTCATGAGCGTCGATTTGCCCGAGCCGGACGGGCCCATAACGGCGACAAAATCGCCGTTGTCGATCGCAAGGTCCACATGGTCGAGCGCGTGCACCAGCGAGTCGCCCACGTGGAAGCTGCGGCAAAGTCCAGTTGTTCTGATCATTATCTTCGGGCGGCCATCGCGCTGGAATCCTCGCCATTATCGCAGGGTGTGTACGCCCCGCGACTAGAAAAGCACTGCAGGTGTCAGAGGTCTGGGCACCAGCTACCTGATGTCCCGGTTGACGGGAGCCTGCTGCTCGTAAACTCGGCCAAGCATGCCCTCGTTTTGCATCGACCTTGCCGACCGCGATCGAAAGGCCCTGGAGAACCCGTCGCGGCGCAGCGGCCGCTAGAACCCTGGTTTCAGGCCTGAGCTGAGCGAGGCCCAGCGCGAGGAAGAAGATGCAGATCGCTGATGTTCTGCGTTCTGCGCTGCAATGCGGGTCGCACTAGTCACTGAGCCGGGGATACTGGCTTGATCGCGATTGGCGCTCGCGGCTCTACGTGAGATGCCGCCGACGCATTATTGGTTTACCGATTGTGTTTGATGCCACGCTTCCCAATCAAGTGGCTGCCAAGACGCTCAAACATGCATCGGGTGATCGGCGAGATTGGGCACGGCGGCGCGCGATCGCGCGAGGAGGCGAAGCGGTAGGCGCGCACGCTACAGCGTGGCGCGCCTACCCAGCTCGGAGGCGCTAGCGCACTTCGAAACGCACGGCCCTGGTGCCAATCATTTGGTCTTGGTCCATCACCTGTAGCGTGGCCGAGTGCCATCCGGGTGCTAGCCCTTCGACGGTGACCCAGCGGCCAAGACCTACAGACTCCTCATCCAGTATCCAGCTGTAATGCAGCCCCTCGCCTGCCGCTCGGTCGCAGCACTCGGGATCGACGCCAAGGCCGCGTAGGAGCACGCCCTCACCGTGCGCGATCACTTCACCGCTCTTCGGCGAAGCGATGAACGCACTCGGTGCCTTGCGGGAGACTTCGAAGGGCGCCGACAAGGCAGAGACAGTGTTCAGCCCATCGCTCGCGTACGCGCGCACCAGCGAACTAGTGATTGCTTCGCTGCCTGCAAGACGCGTGGTGTCTACGGTAAATTCGGTGACCGGCGTACCGGTCGCCAAGGCTGTCCACGTCATCCCGCCGTCTGGGCTGTATTGGTAAACGAACTCCAGCGCATCACGATCCGAGTCCGACGCGTGCACGGCGACCTCCAGCTGTTCGTCGCCAGGCGTAACCGCCACGGAGAGTGCGGGGGAATGCGCGCCCGGCTGTAACGCCACGGCGCTGCCTGTCAGTGAATCGCTAAGCCGCAGTTGCGCCGTGCCGTCGGACCAAGGCAATACCGCGAGGAAGTGCGCTGTGGGGCTGGGAGAGCCGTCGACGACGGCCTGTGCGACGACGGGCTGACGGTGCAACACACGACCGCGCTCATCCAGGGCTTCGAGCACGTAGCCATCCAGTTCTGTCATCGCTGCGTGGTCGTGATGGCGTTCGTGCCTATGACCGTCACTATGCTCGTGGCTGTGCCCGTGTGCCTTGCCTCGGCGATGAAGATGACGAGGAGCGCGCGCCTCCATTCCTTGGTCGTACAGCTGGCGTTGGAGCGGTGTCATCTGCTCGGCGGGGAAGTGGAAGGCCGGATCCAACATCAACCCCCCTTCCGCGCGGCCGACGGTACCGCTTACCCACAGCACCTGCTCCGAAGGTGCCATCCGTTGGACCCGGGCCGGTTGGTAGAGGTCGAGGAATAGCTCGTTCCACGTCCAGTCGGAGACCCACTGATTGGTTTCGTAAGTCATGAGGTCACCGTTGTAGGTACCGAGGGGATCCAGTACTTCACGGCTGATACCGTCAAAGCCCCAGGGTGCTTCCTCATCGTCGCTACCCCCAAGCTTGCAGGGGTCATAGGGGTAGTCAGCGAAGGGCCCATCGACTTGCGATCCACACTCGACATGATCGAAGCCAACGGCGTGCAGCGCTTCGTGGGCGAGCGTTACGCCGCCGGCGGGCTGGTTGTACGGCTCATAATTCGTGCCAAGTAGCATTTTGCTCCATCCGGAGTTCGTGTCTGGCAAGACCGCACCGCTGTCCTCGGTGGGCGCGTCCGGATGGATGAGTCCCATAAACACCTGGCGTGCGTCGTCGCACACGAACCCGTGCTCGGTCCAGCTGGCTTGCGCGTTCACGGTCGCTAGCAAATCCATGAAGTCTGTCGGCATGTAAAAGCTAGTGCCGTCCTCGGGCCGCAGCGTATCGTGATGGAACACGGGGATGACGTGCGCTGCCAGCAGGCTGGCCGAGCGCTCGAGCTGTAGCGCGTAGTCGTGGCTGTGGTGATCGTAGATCAACTCGTTGTAGTCGTTGTCGTGGGCAGCCACTCGGAAGGACGTTATGCATAGCTCGGAGGTATGCAGCGACACCGTTTGCTGGGCGACGGCGGGGAACGTGTTGTTGCCGTAGTCCGTCTCGTAACGGCGATCTCCGTTGACCACTGGGTTGATCTCGACTTGCAGGGACAGATCACCGCGCACCCAATCCTCGGGCAAGGCGAAGCTCAGGGTCCGCAGTCGCTCGCTGCGCAACACTACGTCCCCTTGGGGGTCTATCTGCGGGCCGTACGGGCTGATGGGTGAGTTCGGTAGCTCGACTCCGTCGCGAAAGCCGTGCAGGTGGGCTGTCACCGGCACGTAGCCCGCGCCCGTGGCCTCGCGTGAGTAGACGCGTACGTAGGTGGCCTTGCCTAGCACCATCGGGATGTCGTGGACCCCGTCCTGCACCGCCTGGGTGACTTCCATGCGGTCGACAATGTAGTCCGGCGGCGTGGCCTCGGCGTCGTCCGGTAGGCGCTTCACCTGGCCTAAGGTGTTCCAGTAAACGTAGCCGTTGGCGAAGGTGACGTTGCGCGGTGCCGACTGATCGAAGGCCACGAGGGTGGCGGGGCCACCGCCCTCTTCCATGCGCCATATCGTGCCCGATTGGTCGTAGCCCTGGGTGAAGGCCAGCAGGTCACCCGCCAGGTCGAGATCGTAGACTGGGTCCAGCTGATCGTAGATGACGCTGGTGACGCCGGTGGCCTGCTCCCGGCGCAAGATCTTGCCTTCCAGCTCCGACCAATAGATGTAGTTGTCGCCGTAGGTGAGGTCCCACGGTGTCCCCGCCGTCGCTTCCAGCAGCGCCACCGCGCCGCCCGCAGCGGGGACCGTCTGAATGGCGCCGCCGCCGGCGGCGTGGGCTTCCGTCCACAACAGCCAGCCGTCGGTGTGCTCAAGGTCGTTCACCGTGCCGTTGATGATGTAGCCCCCGACGAACTCGGTCGAATACGGTGCGTCCGCGGAAAAGCGCATGACCCCACTGGTCGCGAAGTAGTACACGTAGTCACCATCGGTGGCGATGGCAGTGCTCGCCGCCGTGTGGAGCAGCTCGGGCGCGCCGCTACCGTCGATCGGCGCCCGGTAGACCAGGGCAGGATCCGCTGGTGCTTGCTCGGTGAAATACACGTAGTTCGGGGTCATCACCATCTCTTGGGGACGAATGGCGTCGCAGGAGACCGTGAGTTGCTCGCGGTCACCGGCTCCACCGCCGTGCGGCACCCGACCGTAAATCACCCCGTAGTGCTTGATGTGGCAGATCTCCGTGTCCCAATCGCGCGCAGACGCGTAGTAGAGGAAGTTCTCGTCCTCGGCGATGACGTTTCCGTAGTCGATGTTCTCGGGCACCGGGTTGGCGAAGACGGGCACGCTCGCGAGGGCGAGCGTAAGCGCCGCGCCGACGAGGGAGAGCTCTCCCCGTTGCGAACACGAGAGTTGCTTGGCAAGCATTGGTCCTTCTCCTTGGGATCAGAAAGTCCGATGGGTTCGCCCCTAACTGCGCCTTCTCGTGGGGGTGGGGGTCACGGCGAGGAGAAACTTTCTGTCGATAGCCTCTGCGCGTCGCAGTCTTCGCACTCTCGATAGCGCTCGCCGCAGGCTTCCGTTGGGCGAAGGTCAAGGCACCGATAGGCGAGCACCAGCGGTAGAGCCTCTGTTGGGGCGAGGTGACCGTGTGCGTGGAAGACGGTCCCGGGATGGCATTGCTTCCGGACAACTGGGAACGCGTCGGCACGCTTTCGCACGGGCCCTGGAGCTGCCCCCGTCACCGAGGCTGTGCCGACGGTGATCGGACTTTGCAACAGGCTGCGCGAGATCGCCCGCGGTATGTGGTACGGGCGTGGTGTATGCGGCCGAACGTGTCGATCGCCAGTTCGAGCAGCACGTAGCGCTCAAGTGAGCACGCAGGCAGCGAGGGAAGCGCAGCGATCTCTCTTGGAGCGTCAAGTGCTGGCGCGGCTCGAGCACCAATGCTACGGAGTGAGCGGCGAGTTCACACGCCTTTTAACGGCGCTGTCAATGAGCAGAGGGGCGATCGGCAGGTACTCGCCGTGGTCGAAGATCGCGTCACTCTCGGAGAACTGTGCATAGCTTCGTCTCGAGTGCTGCTCGGGTTGCGCTATGTCTGGCGCGTTTACCATGCGCCCGCAGCCTTGCAACGACGCCAGGCCCCGTGGCACCCACACACTCTTGCCCCGCGTCGAGCGCTGCTCGGTGGCTTCGCACGAGCCGGGCGCAGGGGAACATGCTTGGATAATGCGCTGGCTCGGCCTACCCCAGCAGGACGTAGACGAATTGCCTTGCGCCGCCGCCGTGCGACCCGCCACCGCCCGCGCGCACATTCCAGCACAGTCGACCAAGAAGTCCCGCTTCCGGCAAGCAGAGCTGGATGAGACGCGTCTCCACGTCGCGGACAGCAGCACGGGTGGACGCTTCGTAGATGACGTACATCGAATGCCAGGGCTGAGCCTGTGCGTAGTCTGCGGGATTCAGCTCGAGCTCGGCGAGGAACGTGGGGGCCCCGACCCACTTTGGGAGCCTATGCCCGTACTTTCTCTTGGCTGGGCGGTTCGCTAGCCCAACCTTGAATATGGAGTGCGGTGACGAAGCCCTTAGGATTTCCTCGAGTCGAGCCCGGACGGTTTCAAAGGGCTCGTTCGTTCCCAGCTGGTGCTCGTAGACCTGAATCACGACGAGGCTCCGTTACAGATGCTCTGGCACTAGTGCCCTAGTGTAAACGACCCTCGTTGCCTCGCAGTAGCCGGAGAGCGTTCGTACTATCCGGCGATGCCAGTCCGCTCCCCGCGCAGCGATAGCACGGACGGCAACTAGCTAGCCTGCTTTATTCATGAGGTGTGGCGTTGAGCCCCTGAGATGAGATCGTAGGGCGTTGACCGCAGCTGAGCGAGTGCCTGTGAGGCGTTCTCAGGGTTGAGGCCGGCGTTTTCCGAGTGTTGGGGTCGCTCATGCAG
>JBCCWS010000056.1 GCA_039193195.1 Pseudomonadota bacterium | reverse complement strand
GGGGTTGTGTTTGTTTGTTTTCTTACTTTTTCTTTTTTTTTGCGGGTGGGCTTTTCTGTTCCCGGCGCCCCCCCACGAGTCCGCGCCGCAGGTCGGACGGCACGCCCGAGTCTTCGGCGAACAGTTCCTTCAACACGTACCAGCGCTCATTCCAAGGGTCTTCGAGCAGGCCGACGCTGACCGACCCGCCGGGCGCCGGACTTACCACCTCGAAGCTGACCGCGCCAACGTCCGCGTAGCCCGAGGCCGGCCATTGGTAGGCGATCACCTCGCCGGACGCAGGATCCACCGTGGCACGGCCGTCCTCTTCGATACCGGCAAAGTATCCCAGGCGTACCGCGCGCGCCGGGATGAGCTCCTCCGTTGCGTGCACTTCGCTGGGAATGTCGCCGCGCGCCAGCGCCCTCAGCAAATCGCCAACATACCGATCGGGCAAGACGAGGCGCATAGGTGCCAGACTTACTTTGCTCTCGCCCGGGGCGATGGCACCGAAGCGCAAAGGACGCGCCAACGGGTGCGCCGGTTCCAGTCCGAACGGATCGCCCGCCCCTACGTCTAAGGTGCCAGTGGCGCGCAGAAATCGCGCGTCGCTCAGATTGGTCACCTGAGCCTCAATGCTGAGCAGCCGGAGCTCACCGTCGATAGGAGTGCTCGAGAGCAGCGTGTAATCCCCCACGCTGAGCTCGTGGGCGTAGTCGATCAGTCCAAAGCACGCGCTCTCGATCTGAGCGCGTCCAGGGGCGCTCGCCAAGCACGCGAACGTGGCCATCAGGGCGAATGCGATTCGTTGCGGAAACATCAGCATGGTCCTCAGGGTGAGCCGGCGCCCGCATTGCAGGTACCGAGGGGTTTCGCAGAGGACATACCGGGAATGCGACAGGCGGGGCTCAATCACTGCTACACTGACGCTTTCTAACCTCTGAGGCGCCGTAAGCGATTCTGAGAGGTACCCATGAGTGAACCGGACATCACCGCCATGCTCGAGCAGGCGCGTCAGGGTGACGCGGATGCAGCACAGCGCGTGTATGCCGCTGTCTACGAAGAGCTAAAGCGCATCGCCCTCGCCCAACGAGGCCGCTGGCAGGGCAACGACACGCTGAACCCTACGGCCTTGCTCAACGAAGCCTTCATCCGCCTGTCGGGCCAGGACGCCGCCTTCAGCAACCGCACCCATTTCTACGCCACCGCGTCGCGCGCCATGCGTCATGTGCTGGTGAACTATGCGGAGCAGCGAAACGCTGCAAAACGTGGCGGTAAGGCACCGCACCTGCCCTTGGAAGAGCTGTCGCTCATCGACGACGCGTCGGCGGAAGAACTCCTCACCCTGCACACGCTGCTCGAGGCGCTGGAAATGGAGGAACCCCGTCGCGCACGGGTGGTGGAGTGCCGGGTGTTCGGCGGCATGAGCGTGTCGCAGACGGCGCAAGCGCTGAGCATCTCACCCGCCACCGTCAAACGTGAATGGCAGCTCGCAAGCGTCGCCCTGTACCGAGCACTCGACTGAGCATGCGCCCCAGGGCACGCCATATCGGTATGTGATGAGGTAACGCTGCCCCCACTCGCCGGGCTCGAGGGCGACTATGGACGTCGATCGCAAGCGCGCTGAAGCCGTCTTCCTAGCGGCCCTGGAACTGACCGGGGAGCAGCGCGTACGCCTGCTCGAGCAGGAGTGCGCAGGCGATGCCCCTATGCGGACCGAGGTGTGCGCCATGCTCGATGCGGCAGAAAGCTCCGAAGCCTACTTCGAAGGGCTCAGCGAACGCTTCGGTGCGGCCTTGCGCTTGGAGGGGGGTGCCGAGCACAGCCCCACGCCGCCAGCGCAGATCGGACCCTACCGCCCCGTGTCCCTGCTCGGTCGTGGAGGTATGGGCACCGTGTGGTTGGCCGAGCGCGTGGACGAGCAGTACGAGCAGCGGGTAGCGCTCAAGCTGCTGCCCTTGGGGCTTGCTAGCGAGGCAGGTGAGCGACGCTTCCTGGCGGAGCGCCAGATTCTGGCGCGCTTGGTGCACCCTGGGATCGCTCGGCTGCTCGACGGGGGCGTGAACGCCGACGGCACGCCCTGGTTCGCGATGGACTACGTGCAAGGCGAGCCGATCGATGGGTGGTGCGATCGCCGGTGCATGGATATCGACGCCCGCCTACGCCTTTGGCTGCAGGTGTGCGGCGCCGTCGAGTACGCCCATGCTAATCTCGTCGTTCACCGTGACCTGAAGCCTGCCAACGTACTGGTCGATCTATCCGGTCGGGTTCGCTTGCTAGATTTCGGCATCGCGAAGGTGCTCGATACGACCGATGACGCCTTAAACCTAACACGAGTGGAAGGCCGCCCCCTGACGCCGCTGTACGCAAGCCCCGAGATGCTAAGCGGAGACCCTGTGACCACTGCGGCAGATGTATACGCGCTCGGCGCGCTTCTCTACCTGCTGCTCTGTGGAAATCCGCCCTTCGAGCTCGATGGGCTCACAGGCAGTGAGATCACCCGGCGTGTGAGTGACCAAATCCCTGCGTTGCCTAGTGTCGCCCTTGCGAAGGGCATCGACCAAGCAGCCGTGCAGATCGCCCGCCAGCGCAACAGCGGGCCGGAGCGCCTCGCAGGGCGCTTGCGAGGCGATCTCGACACGATCGTGATGAAGGCGCTCGCCAAGGAGCCTAGCCAGCGCTACCGCTCCGTCGAGCAGTTTGCGCTGGACGTGCAGCGCCACTTGCAGGGGCAGCCCGTGCAGGCGCGTGCCCCGACGCTTCGCTACCGCGCGCGACGCTTCCTCAGGCGTCACCCAGCGGGCGTAGCTGCCGGCATGCTCGTGTTCACGCTGCTGAGCGTCATCGTGTCCCTAACGGTTCAGTACTCCCTTGCGACGGCACGTCAAAGCGTACAGATCGCCGCTGAGCGCGACCGTGCCGAGCAGATCAAAGTGTTCCTGCTCGAGTTGTTTCAGGAAGCATCACCAAACCAATCGAGAGGCCTCGAAGTAACCGCGCGGGAAATGCTCGACCGTGGGGCCACGCGGGTGACCAGTGAGCTGGCTGGGCAGCCGCTGACCCAAGCCGATCTACTGCTAGCCCTGGGGGATATCTACGGTTCCCTCTCCGAGTACGAGCCTGCTCTATCGCTATTGGACGAGGCCCTAGCTTTGCGCCGCGAAGCGGGTGACGACAGTAGCGCCGCCTACGCCGACGCACTCGCCTCGCGCGCCTACCTGGCAGGTGCAACGGGTCACTACGCGGCGGAGCAAACGCTGCGCGAGGAAGTGCTGGCCCTGCAACGTCGCTTGGGCGATGAGGCTGCCATCGGAAACGCCTTGTTGCGCCTGGGCGTGGTGCTCCATCGCCGTCGAGACCTATCGAGTGCGCAACGCCACTACGGCGAGGCCCTTGCGATAGGGAGGTCGCTCCCCGACGCGCCGACGGACTTGCTGCCCTCGACGCTGCATGCCCTGGGCGGACTGTTGGATCAACAGGGCGAGACGATCGATGCGATCGCCCTGCACGAGGAAGGTCTGGCACTTCGCCTACAGCTGCACGGCGAGGATCACCTTGAGTTGATCGAGAGCTACTTCACACTGGGGGATGCACAGCATTCCCTAGGTCAGTTCGATGCCGCCAAGGCGAACATCGAGCAAGCGCTCGCCGTATCGCGTCGGCTCACGCCAGAGGGAAACGCTGATGATGCGTTCATGTTGAACACGCTCGGCAAGATAGAAGAGGCGCGCGGCGATCGGCAAGCCGCTGAGGCGTACTACCGTGACGCGCTCGCCGTACTGCGGCGGCACTTCGATCGTGACCATCCGAACGTGGGCGTGGTGAGCGCAAACCTCGGACTGCTCCTAGGGAACCTTGAAGGGCGAGCCCGCGAGGCTGCTGCGATCCTCGTCGCTGCTCTCGACACCCTACAAAGCAAAGTGCCGGAACATCCGAAGATCCAAGACGTGCAGCAGGCACTCAAGTCACTGCAAGTGCAGGCGGATGTCACCCAGTAGCCCGTCGCGTGACCGGCCAATATCTCTCCCCTAGTGGCCTGTCCCAGCAGTTTCGGGAGTGATGAGCGAGTCATTCGTCGGCGAGATGAAGGCGCGCTGACGAGTAGTGGCCGGAGCCATTGCGAGGAAGTGCAACGCGCAGATCGTCGATGAAGGGCTCGCTCAGCACTTTCGAAACTGCTGGGACAGGCCACTAGCTAGTGCGTGGGGGTTTCGGCGGCCACATCGAGGCCACCTCGGCGATTCGCTTGGCTTGCATCAGCTGATTAGGTGAGCCCTTCTGCCCCCGAATTCTGTATTCCTCCTTAGTTCAACAGCAGATTACTGGAGGATTCCCATGTTGCCCCGTACGCACTGTCTCGGCGCGATTTGCATGCTACTTTCATCCACCATTTTGCCGGCCCACGCGACCTGCAACCAGACCACCGTCATCCGCAACACGTCGAACATCACCCTGCGCTTCGCAGAGTTGAAGTCGGCTTCTTCTCCCCCATTCTTCGACTCCCAGTGGACGGGCAGCCGCGTGATACCGCCGGGAGACACGCGCCAGATCCGCTGGGTATCCGACGTGAACTGCACCGACGGGGTTGGCGTGCCAAACGTGTGGCACCTCAAGTTGATACGGAACAATGGCAATGTGCACTACTGCACCAACATCGGCCCCAGCGGCGATGTGCGGGTGGACATTGAGAACTCCTGTCTGCCCGACTGAATGCACTGCGCGGACCAAGTTCGGGCGATTCGACTGACCATGCAGGCGGCGAGTCAACCGGTCAGATGTACCGACCCGAATCGCCTTCCAACGGCGGACAGCGATCGGTGTGCGATACTCCGCTGCGTGAGCCCCCCTGAGCACGTTGCTCCTCCTCCCGTGGGGCCTGCCACGCTCGTCGTCGCGCCGCGCTCAGGAGCAAAAAGCGCCGTGCGAATTCTTCAACGAACTAACCGGACAGGACACTAGCTAGAGCTTCAATAAGTGAGCCTATTGCCATTCCCAGTTCTGGGCCTGGGGCTCACCGGTCCGCGCCGGCAGCTCGCTTAGGGGCGCGGAACAGGGCCAGCTGTGCCGAGAAGCACCAGTCGAAGCCGCCGGCCCATCGAGGCCCGGCGCTACACGCTTGGGTGCGAGAACGCACGCCCTAGCACCACTACGCTTCGTAACCGATGTGAATCACCTTTGGCGACGACCGCGAAGCCAAGCCCCCTAACTCGTCGGGAAAGAGGGAATAGAAGTATGGAAGCTCGCGTTCGGGATCCCCTCCGTCTGCAACTCGCGGTCAGCTGCGCCATCCGCGAGCAAGCTCGCTGCGCAGCAACAGCGCTGGCAGCGCTCGCTACCGTCGGCCTCACGGGCGTAGCACTCCAGGTGGAGGCCGGGGAGCCCGTGTTTCCGCCTGAGTTCGACGTGTCGAGCCTGCTGCCTGAGAACGGCGGTGATGGCCGCGACGGGTTCGCCCTCCTACAGGCCGAGTCGTATGACCGCGTGGGCGTCGCGGTCACCAGCAGCGATATCAATGGCGACGGCATCGACGATCTTATGGTTGGCGCATCCTTCGGGGATACGCAAGACGGTGCTGCGGCGGGCCGAATCTACACGATCTTCGGATCGAACACGGGGTTCGCGCCTTCCATCAACCTGGCCTCGCTGCTGCCGATAAACGGCGGGGACGGGAGCTTAGGGTTCGTCATCGGTGGCTTCGCCGCCGATGAGCGTGCCGGTGACGCACTCGGCGCCGGCGCGGACGTCAACGGTGATGGCCTGGACGATTTGATCATCGGCGCCTACAACGCGGAACCTGAGGGCCAGTTCGGTGCCGGCTCAGCCTACGTGCTGTTCGGCCGCAGCGAAGGGTTTCCCCCAGTAGTGCAATTGTCCGACCTCGCGGCTGAGAACGGCGGCGACGGCTCCGAGGGAGTCGTCCTATTCCCTCGTGACGTGGGCGGTCGGGCAGGCAGTAGCGTTCAACTGCTGCCCGATCTGAATGGCGATGGACTTGGTGAAATCGCCGTGGGCTCACCCGAGTCCGACCCGGGCGGTCGGCCGAGCGCTGGTTTGGTCTACATCGTGTTTGGCGCCCCCGCATTTGCTGCAGAGTTCGAACTCACCAGCTTGCTGGCCCAGAACGGGGGCGATGGCTCCGCCGGCGTCGTGATCAACGGCGTAAATCAGCTGACGCGTACGGGCACGGCCATCGCGAGCGGCGGAGACATCAACGCCGACGGCCGCTTAGATCTATTCATCGGCGCCCCCGAAGAGTCGCCTGGCGAACGCACAGAAGCGGGCATCGGCTATCTGATATTCAATCCCGCACCAGTGCAACACGGTGCTGCTTTCGAGCTGGCCAGCTTGTTCCCGATAGCCGGCGGCGATGGGAGCGAGGGCGTGGTGATCGCGGGCATCGAGGAGCGCGACGTCGCTGGCGGTGCGCTGAGCCTTGTCGGCGACTTCAACGGCGATGGCATCGACGATGTATTGTTGGGGGCACCGCGCGCATCCCTAGGAGGCGATGCGTACGTGGTGTTCGGTTCCGATGCAGGTTTTCCACCGCTACTCGAGCTGAGTCAACTCACCATCGCAGAGGGAGGCGACGGCAGCCTGGGCGTCGTCGTGAACGGATTCGACGCCTTTCAGTACGTTGGCAACGCCGTCGCGGGAGGTGACGTCAACGGTGATAGCATCGACGACATAGTGGTGGCCAGCGGCGGCAGGACCTATGTCATTTTCGGGCAAGATGCCGGGTTCCCGGCTGAGATCGCGCTCGAGTCGCTGTCCGCGGAGAACGGTGGAGACGGCACGCTAGGGTTCGTCATACAAGGCGTCGGCTCGACCGCGGGTCAATCGCTGAGCGTGACAGATCTGAATGGGGATGGCGTCAGTGATATCGCCGTCGGTCAAGGAAGCCCGTTCTCCAGCGACGCGTTCGTGGTCTTCGGCAGACGCCTCGAACTTGGGCTCGAGGTAGCCGGCGCGGCAGCGAGGCAGCTCAACTGCGTCAACATCACCACCTCGCAGCGGTTACCAGCGCCATTCGAGGGTACGCCGCAAAGCGCCGCCGCGAATTGCGAGGAGGCCGGCCTGAGCATCTCCAGCGGCGAACGCGTCCTGCTTACGCTAGGCGGCGTGAGCGTGGGAACAGCGCTGCAGGGCGATGCGGACCGCCTGGTCGAGGCTCAGGGCCTATGCCGAAACATAGGCACGGGACAGACGGTCGCGCTGACGATCGACGAGTTCGGTGAATGGAGCTGTGCTGAGGACGGCCTGGTCACCCAGATCGGCGACCGAATCGAGGTTAGACTCGCCGGGCAAGTGCCTTAGGGCTAGCGTGCGAGCAGCAGCCTCGAGTCGGGTTCTTCCCCGTTGTCCGTACTCCCCTATCTGCAGGCATGGCCGCTGCATCGTCGGGCTGACCCAGGAGGGGAACTTGCATAACCAAGGAAAGGTGGCAGCGTTGCTGCTATCGCTGGTCACGTTGGTGAGCCCCCGGGTGTACTCCGCCACCTTGGCCATCACCACCTCGTCCTGCGATACGAGCGCGGTAGGTGCGGTGTCACCGAGCGGCATCGCCCACGACGAGGCGCTGGACGCGTTCGTGCTCATCGACGCCGCGCAGAGCACGGCCTACAGAGTTGATCGTCAGTGCGTCGAGAGCGCTAGCTTCGACCTCACGGCCCTTGGCGCAACTGGCGCCCAAGGGGTTGCCGTCAACAGCGCCGATGGTACCTACGCCTTCGTCACACCGGTCGGAGCACTGGTCTTCTCCACCGCTGCAGGCCTTGGCCTTGGCAGCTGTGATCTGCTCGCCTCCCAGGTGCGAAGCCCCACAGGCCTCGACTACGACCCCGTACGCGAGGCCTACGTTATCTTGAATGATGACGACGACGAGATCGTCTTCATCTCGAGCGACGTCACCGACGGCGGTGCCTGCCCCGTGCTCGCAAGGGGCAGGGTGCAGGGCTTGGAGGACTATCCAAGGATCGGGCTGGCATTGCTGCCTGGCGGGCGCATCGCGTTGCTCGAGCAGATAATCGAGCGTGTGGTGTTGCTCGACCAGACGCTCACCGTCGTCGATAGCTTCCGCACGGCGTGGGAAGTGGGAGGGCGTGCTCCCCTAGCAATCACCTACGTGGACGCGACGCAACGCCTACACGTTCTCGATGAGAGTTCCAACCGCCTTCTCGAGGTGGATATCAGGGGTCAGGCGGAGCTGCGCTGCGATCTTTTCGCACTGCACCCATCCCTCGATCCCCAGGCAGGCCTCGCGCTGGACCCGTCGCGCTCCCAGCTGCTACTGCCCCACAACGCGCTGACGGAAATCTGGGCCTTGGATGCTGCCACCTGCGCCCTGATTGAGATCCTGACGCCGATCGCCGCAGGATTCTCCCGACTCAGCGCTATCGCCTACGACGCCGCCGGGGATCGCATCGCCCTCGCGGACGCTGACCTCGACGAGCTCGTGATCCTCGACCGACAAACCCTAGCGCCGCTGGTCCGATGCCAGCTGTCATCGCGCAGGACCAACACCATTGTGCCAATAGCGCCCCAAGGATGGTTTGGCGTGGGCGATGAGAACGGTGACTTCGTCGTCTTCGATGAGCAATGCCGAATCGTAGAGCGCAATGCCGTGAGCTTCTTCAACATTCGAGATCCTGACGCCATGGCCTTGGGGCCGTTGGGCGAGCTGCTGTACTTCTCGAGCTCCAGGGGCGGCGTCACCACTCTCGAGGGCAGCGTCGAGCCGTTTACCTTCGATACGCCCGCCAACCCTTCGGTGCCTTCCGCTGCGGGCGCGGTGCCGATCCCCGGCCAGCGCGGCACCTACCTAATCACCGCGCGCAGCCTGGCCGATCAGATCGTCTTCGATCTGCGCCAGTTGACGATCCCCTTGCTCGCAGAGCCACGCAGTGTTGCTGGCACCTTCTCGAACGGCGCTCAGACACTGACCCTGATCGTCCGCCCCGATAATACACTTATCGGGTTGCTGACCTTTGGCGACCAGAGCACGAGCGTGGTCGGCATCGTCAATCCCGAGGCGGGCACGATCGGACTGAGCTTCCGCCCCATCGGCGGCGGCAACGCCCTCTCGGTCAGCGGCACCGTTGCCGCAGACTTAGAGAGCTTGACGCTATCAGCACCGCTCGGCACGATGGCGCGAGAGCCATGAAGATGAAGCACCTAGCTACTTCGATCGCAGGCACTCGTGTGCTCCTCTCACTCGTCGTCATCGCCTCGCTAGCACCGTTGGCAGGGCATGCCGAGCGCATTGCCATCGAGACAAGTCGCTGTGCAGGCGCCGATTTCGGCGCCACACGCCCGACGGGAATTGCCTACGATTCGCTCCGCGATGAACTGGTTGTGGTCGATGCGGCCACAGAAAAAGCTTACTTTTTCGATAGGCACTGCAACGTCAGCAGTACGGTCGACCTGACCCTCCTGGACGCTAGGCACCCGACCGGCGTCACCTATCGCGCCGATCTGGATGCGTTCGCCGTTTCGACCGTCGAGCCGGCACAGCTACAAGTGTTCACGCCCGCTGGGGAGTCAGCGGGGGCGTGCAGTCTTGCGGCCGCTGGGCTAGTGAACCCCACGGCGATTGCCTGGGTAGACGCACTTGCACGTTTCGCCGTGCTCGATGAGGCCACCGGCGAGATCGTGTACGTGGACGGCAGCAACCTCGGCGGAGGCGCATGCACCATCGCCGAACGCGTGTCCAGCGCTGCGGTGGGGGTGCAGCAAGGCGCGGCGCTCACCCAAGCCACTCCGGACGCTGCCCTCGTGGCCCTGGATGGGGCGGATCGCCGTGCCCATCTGCTCGACGCTGGTGCCAACGAGCTCATCGATGAGTTCGGCACCCGATTCTCCCTCGACAGCGTACAGCCAGCGGGTATTGCCTATGCGGCGCAGGCCGGTCGCTACTACGTCGTCGATGGTCAGACCACCGTGGTACATGAAGTCGATGCCCGTGGATCGACGGGCGGCAGATGCGTGCCTGGCGGCAGGATCGATGACTTCACCATCGATACCCTGCGCTCCTTGGTGCTGGTACTCGACCGCGACACGCGTACGGTACGACGCTACCGCCTGAGCGACTGCACTGAGCTGGGATCTGCGCTGTTCCTCGGCGACTTCGGCATCGCCTCTACCTTTGGCGTCGGCTACAACGACCGCGACGATCAGTACGTGTTCACAGAGAGCGGCGATCCCGGCGCGCTCTACTTTGTGGACGTGAGTTCCCTCTCCCTTGCCCGCACATGCAACCCGCAACGCGTCGGAGATGAGCCGAGGAGAGTTAGCGGAATTGGGTCTCTAGGATGGCTGTTCGTGTTCGGCGAAGGATTCGAGCTGCCCTGGTACGCCGTCCTCGACGGTGACTGCAACCTCATCGAGCAGTGGCCGGAGACTGACCTCGGTGAGACTGGGGGCAGCTTCCTGCCAGGCGTCGGCGCGCTGGTCACGGCCGAGGCCGGTCCCGCGTCGGTCAACTTGGTCACGCTGGAGGGACTGAGCGTCTACAGGATCGATCCGCGGGACCTGCGCGTCGGATCGAGGCCGGATAGCATCCGGGCCCTGCCCGGTTCAGGCGGGCGTTTCCTGGTGGCGATTGGCGATTCACTGTACCGCTGGTCGGTGCCACTGTTTGCAGAACCGTTCGGTGCCTCGGGCACCTTCAGCCGCGGGGCTTTGTCCGTCAGTCTGTTCGAACTAGGAGACGGCACATCGCTGCTAGGGACGATCGCGCTGCCCGGCAGGGACCTACGCATCGTGGGCACCTTCGATCGCGACACGGCGGCGGTCAGCGTCTCCTTTCAAAACCCCCAGGGCACGCTGGTGACGCTGAACGGCACCGTGGAGGCAGATCTACAGGCGATCGTCCTGCCGCCGCCCCTAGGTCGCCTGCCTCGCCAACAGTAGCGCAGACCAGCGCTTTCGCTACAGCCTGGCGTTGCCGGCTTCCTGCCGGGCCTGCGCGCGTACGCCTGCTCATGCCTTTGAGACCGAGCTACTCGCCCGCGACAGCGAACGGACGGACCTCATGTCCGCCCGACCCAAAACGCCCATTGGTTTGCGTAACTCAAAGCCTGCGAAGCGCCGCGAAGGCAGTCCTTCCGAATCCAGGCGAGTCCTATCCAAGAAGGGGTCACCCGCGCGTTGGGCCGCCATTAACCTGTCTGGACATCTCAACTCCTGGCCTGGCACCTAGTCCAAGCCTCAGGCAGATTGCATTTGGGTTCAAGCGGCCTTGGCGCTAGGCTGGAAGGCCTTGACCACGACTCAGGAAGGATCCGCCGGCGTGCAAGGCAACATCCGAGTGTTCGCTTGGCGAGGGGCCGCCGGGCTCGCCTCCCGCGTTGCCCCCTTGCGCGTGCCTGGGCACCTCGTGCGATCGGCGGAGGTCATTCAGTTCATCCTTAACGAGCTGGCACTAACGGCTCAACTGAAATGGCCAAGGTGGTTCGGCACCAAACTTCTCGATAGAAGCATCAAATCGCCTGAGGCAAGCCTAAAGCTTACGGCCGCTATCGCCAACATCACGGCCGAACATCCTGAGGTCGATCGCCGCTGGCTAGAGCATACGATTCACGCGCTGCGCTTCGACGGCGCGCTGCGCTCGTACGCTCGCGCACCTGCCAGTGAGTGCAGGCAGTGGCTTGGCGCCATCGAAGAGCGCACGCTCGCCCTGCTGCCGCAAGGCAACAGCGCGGCGCATCTCGATGCGGTGGTCGCTGTGTTTCGCTGGCTCGTGGACGCCGTGCGCTGCAACGTGGAGTTACACATCGACGAGGAGCTGATCGAACTGGGTTCCCTGATACCCATCGCCTACTACGCGGTCGATGCACCCCTAGATGAGAGCCTCCCGTCCCTACGTGAGGTGCACAATGGCGATGGAAAGCATGATGAGTCGGCAACTCGAAGCACTGGCAATAACGAGCGTTTGGGCTTTCGCAGCGGCACAGAGGCTAAGCTCGCCAACGCCTTGCAGCAGGACGCGTCGATGGCGGGTCGCTTCCTGTTCAACGAGCGCGTTGATGCCGCCTACGCGTACTCTTACGAAGTAGACATACTGTGGCGCGATGGGCCGCTCATCGTTGAGATCGACGGCTATCGCTGGCACAGCGGTCGTGAGCAGTTCAGGGCCGATCGGGAACGGGACTACCGACTGATGCTTGCGGGGTACCGCGTACTTCGTCTGACACACGAGGAAGTAGAGCAAGACGTCGCCATCGCCGTCGACAAGGTCCGCGACATGACGGCAATGCTGGAAGCCGAACGGGAACTCCGAAGATGATTGATGACTGGACACCACACTACAAGCAAGGGCTCTTTCTATGGGAACTCATATTTGCTCAGCAAGGCGAGGCCCTGAATAAGGACCTGGAGACCCGCAAGGTCATCGAGTCGGCCCAGCGCAAGGAGTTGGCGGACCTTGGCCTGATCACCTGCGAACCGCACGGCAGCACGTTTGCCCTTGCGGTGACTGATCAAGGGTGGGAGTGGGCTACCGCCAACCTATCGACGATCCTGGAGTATGAGAAGAGTCGCTACGCGGGCTACCCCCTCCAGTCGATTCTGATGGCCCTGGGTTCCTACTTGGAGAACCGTGGCTTCAACCTAGCCGAGTTACTCGTCTCCGACCGCCACGCCAAGGCCATAGCGGCCGGCAGCTCAGCCGCCAACGCGCTGGTCAGCGCGTACCTGAGCATCACCAACGGACAGCGCGCCGTGCGGGTCAAACTCGCGGAACTGCGCCGCGCGTGCCCATCCATCGAGCGACGTGCCTTCGACGCAGGGCTACGGGAACTCGAAGCCAGCAGCCAGATGGTCCTGTACACCATGGACGATCCCCTGCGGCTTACGGAAACCGACCGCGCCGCGGCCATCGGCACAGAGCCACATGCGCGGCACCTAGTCTACCTTCGCTGAGGCAGATCGATGAGCAAGCAGCAGGCACTCAGTGCCCTTCGAGACGTGGATTTCGACTGGACTTCCCAGCTGTCATCGGTTTGGTCCAATGACTCGTACCATGTGGCCAACATCCACAGAGACGCACTCGACGAGCTAGTGAGTTCGGTCAACCGACTGTCCCGACGCAGCTCGGACAGCAACGAACTCGGAGGCGTACTGGTCGGCACGGCAGGCTCAGGAAAGACCCACCTGCTGGGCAAGTTCCGCGAGCGAGCGATGGAACTCGGCGCTAGCTTCATCTTGTGCGACATGACGGACGTCAACGATTTCTGGGACACGCTGCGCTCCGGCATCTACGACTCACTCAACGCAACCCTGGACGACGGCACGCGACAGATCGACAAGGTGCTCCCACGCCTGTTTCCGCGTGTAGGTGAGGACATCTCCAGCTTCCTGACCGGTGTGGCGCCCAACCAGCTAGCGCGCCGTCTGCGACTTCCCGTACAGCGCCTGCGCGCATCTCGCTTCCAGTACGAGGCACGCGCGCTGCTCATGCTCGGCAGCGAAGACTTCGACCATCAGGATTACGCCAGCAGCTGGCTCCTAGGCAACGAACTCACAGCGCAAGAGTGCGAGTGGACGGGTTTCCCGAGCCAGCCCGCCAGCTCCATCGATATCGTAGAGGGGGCCTTATGGTGCCTTAGCCGAGGGGGTCCCGTGGTGATCGCCTTCGATCAACTAGATGCGATCATCTCTCATAGCCACGTAACGGAGATGCTCGAACAGGGGAGCACGAACGAGCACCTACGCGCTCAGTCTATCGTTCAGGGCATAGGCACAGGCCTGATGAGCGTGTTCGAGCGCTCCTACCGGGCGATCACCCTCGTGAGCTGCCTCGAAGAGACGTGGAGCCTGCTTCGAGAGCGCAACCTCCGCGCCTTCGGAGATCGCTTTCAGCTACCCATTCCGCTCGCAGGCCTCAGTAACGCCGACACGGCTCGCCAGTTGGTGGAACAGCGCCTGTCGCCCGCCTTTCGCGAGCACGACTATCAACCACCGTATGCCACTTATCCGTTCAAACCCGAGTTTTTCGAACAGGCCAGGACTCTGTTTCCGCGCGAGCTGCTGCGCACAGCGCACGAGCATCGGCGCCGTTGCCTGTATGACAAGGAAGTGCTGGAAATCGCGGAGCTGCCGACGGCATCAGCGGTGACAACACCCATACCAGATGGAGAGACGACAGAGCATCCCCTGTCGCGTCGCTACATCGAGCTACAGGCCGAGGCAGATCTCTCCGGGTTCTGCGATCAAGATGCCGATAGGGATCTGTTCTACAACGCAATGAAACACGCGTGCTCGGCGTTTCTGCGGCAAAACGAAGCGGCCCTGGGTACTAGCGTCGACGGCGTCGTGGACCACCGCTTCGGCAGTGAGCGGCTGCGCCCGCTCGATGTGCGGATCCGACTCATCGACCGTGCCGCCAACGACAAGGAACGGCACTTCGCGTTCTACGCGCTCCAACGCAGTAACGCGCGAGCTTTTCAGAACCGCCTGCGCAACGCCGTGACCGCCTCGGGCATCGACCGCAACCTCGGTTTCCGCAAGCTTGTCATCGTGAGGTCATTCCCGTTGCCTGGCGGCACCGTGACAGAGCGCATGGTAGAGCAATTCAAGGAGGCTGGCGGAGTCTTGCATGCGCCGGAGGAGGAAGAACTGCGAGCCTTGTGGGCCCTGGCGAGGATCAGCCGCGAGAAGCCAGAGGACTTCGGTGAGTGGCTGGTCAGGGTCCGGCCGCTCGATGGGTTTGCGCTGTTCCAACACGTGACCCTGCCAGATGATTCAGTACCCACGAAGACCGCAACGCCTCCCGCTCAAGATCCGCCTAAGCTAACGCCACCTCAGCCCACACCGCCCAAGCCCCTCACGCAAGAGACGGAACCACACAAGCCGCCCCTTCCTCCCGCGCCCCCATCAAACGCAGGCAAGCAACGAGAAGACAGCGCGAGCGCCGGCCCCATAGTTCGCGACGTATTCCCCCTGGGCAGCGAAGTCTTCGGAGAACACACGGGCGAACCAGTGACTATACCGCTTGAAGGCTTACGTAGGCATTTGGTAGCGCTTGCCAGTGCCGGTTCAGGTAAGACCGTTCTGGTGAAGCGCCTGATCGAAGAAGCCGCCCTTCGCGGAGTACCCTCGGTCATCCTTGACGGTGCCAATGACATGGCCATGCTTGGCCACGCCTGGCCGCAAGGGGCGCGCAGCTGGACAGACGAGGAGGCGCGCCTGGCGCGCGCCTACCATGAGCAGGCTGAGGTCGTAGTCTGGACGCCTGGCCAACTCAGCGGCAACCCGCTACAGCTCGAGCCTCTGCCCAACCTCAGCGGTCTCACGACCGATGAACTCAACAAGGCCGTCCGACTCGCGGCCAGCAGCCTGGAGGGAATCGTAGCGCCGGGTAGCTCCACCAAGTCCTTGCATAAGAAAGGCGTATTGGCGAGCGCCATGCATGCCTTCGCGAGCATCCCCCACCAGTCACTCGATGCGTTCATCGACTTCCTTGCTGACCTGCCCGCTGATGCGGGCGCCGGCATCGGTGGCGCCCAGAAGCTGGCCGGGGAAATGGCCGATAACCTCCGCGCGGAACGCGCCATCAACCCGCTGCTGCGCCAACAGGGTACTCCTCTCGATCCCCAGCGACTGTTCAACGGCAGCAGCGGCAAGACCCGGGTCTCCGTGGTCAGCCTCGCCGGACTTGGGGGCTTGAACGCGCAACAGAGTTTCGTGGCACAGCTCGCCATTAACCTCTTCGCGTGGATGAAGCGCCACCCCACGCCTAGCGACCACGCGCTGGGCGGCCTGATCGTGGTCGACGAGGCGAAGGACCTGGTGCCTTCAATGACAAGCGTCGCCTCTAAAGAGCCCCTCGTGCGCCTCGCTGCTCAAGCACGCAAGTACGGCTTTGGCTTGTTGTTGGCCACGCAGGCACCGAAGAGCATCGATCACAACGTCATTGCGAATTGCGACACACAGTTTTACGGCAAGGCCTCATCGCCGGCTGCCTTGCATACGGTTCGTGAACTGCTCAATCAGCGCGGCGCTTCGGGCAGCGATATCGCAAAGCTCTCCCAGGGCACCTTCTACGTGCATTCCTCGGCCATGCATGCACCACGCAAGGTGCAATCGCCGCTCTGCCTCTCTTACCACTCGAAGTCACCGCCCACGGAAGAGGAGGTCATGGCGATGGCCGCACGGAGTCGGCCGTCAAGCTAGCCCAGTGGTCTGTTAGCTATCAAGGTATGCACCGCATACCTAACGCATTTGACTGTACGATACGATAGGCTATTGCCTACGTTCGAGACGCCCCAGGGGCGGCGGCAATGTGATCACACCGAGGCCTTCGTCTATCGTACCGTTCAGCGTCACCAGCGAGCCCTGGGGATTGCGGAAGGAGATGCTCAACGCGTTGCCCTGTGCCGCGTAGGTGCCGACGACGCGCACCTGGTTGGCACTGAACTCGAGTAGACCGAGCAACGAATCACCCGCGTTCAACTCGAACAGGGTGAGCGTCACCCCAGGGCGAGCGAAGGCGCCAGATACCCCGAAGACGTCCGCCAACAGGGGCAGATGCCATTCGTACAGCGTGTTGTCGGTGGTGGCCAGGAAGCGATCCATCTGATTGGGCAAGCTGCGCAGACGCGTTGGCACGGCGTCGACATCCCGCGTGTCAATCGATCGCACCGTTCGTCCTTCGAAGGTTGCCAGGGTGATGACTCCGGGAACGAAATTCGTGCTGATCAGGCCACCGACGCCGGTCAGCAAACTGCCCCCCGTATCGTTGGTACCCGGGCCCGGCCACTGCTCGATGAGCGAGCAGTCACGATCGAGAATGGCATTCCAGGACGCGCCCGAATCCCCCACCACCCACAGCCAACCGAGCCGGCCCAGGCCGTTGACCCGCGTCGGGTCCTCACCCACAGGATCTGGATTGCAGCTGCCCACCAACGCATTCGTCGCGGCGTCGACGAAGTAGAGCGTACCCGGCCCGTCGCGGTCCGTGAAGATGTACTGGTCTTCGCGCTCGTCGTAACCGACACCGGAGGCGAGCTCGATCCCGAAGGGTGCGAGGTTCAGGGGCGGCGCGATCTCGGCGCAGTCGCTGAGGCGAGAGCGCCGTGCTACCAAGGACGTGATATCTAGCAATATCAGTTGCTGGCGCCGCGTATCGATAGCGAAATCGTCCAAAACCCCGCCGGGCATACACTTGCGCGTGATCGTGCCACGCCCGTCCACCTCGTGTACGAAAGTCGTCACGCCATCTACTACGTAGTACCGGTCGGCCGCGCCGGCGTAGGCGATGCCGGCAGGCGCCACCGTGCCGAGTGAAAACTCCGTGCCGAACTCTGCCAATAGGTCACCGTCGCCATTGATGAAATAGGCGCGCCGATCACTGAGATTCATGGCCACAAGCGAAGCGTCCGGGTCTGATTGGGTGAGACCAACGCCGCTATCGACACCGATCAGGCCCGTTGGCTGGCGCTCGACCACGGTGCAGGGCCCATCATCCAGGGCGCTGGCGTCTACGAAGATCAGCTCATTGCTGGCGTCGTCGAGCACCGCGAAGCGTGCTGTGCTCGCTTCCCAGGCGACCGCGCTCGGGAAGCCAACACCCTCAGCGCCTAGATCGCAGCCCCCTGCCGCATCCCCCGTGGGCGTGAACGCTTGCAGATACGGTGGATCTGCATCGACCACGGCGTAGCTGTCTAGATCATCGCGGTAAGTGAGCCCGGCAGGACGGGTCACCCCGAGGGTGGCAAGGGACAGGCTGCTGGAGAGGGCGCACTGCGTATCGACGAAGTAGACCGTATCCGTAGCGGCGTCCGCGACCGCCAGCCGGTCGCGAAGGCTGTCGTAAGCGATCCCCGCAGGTCGAGTCGCACCGATGGCGGCTACCGCGCATTGGTCCGTCTCGATCGCCACCCGCTCGGCCTGCGCCAGGAGCGGAAACAGCAAGACCCCCAGCAGGGGATACACACGGTGCATGGATCTGCTCGCTGCGACGTGTTCGCACTTCATGGTTGACGCACCATCGTA
Organism: Pseudomonadota bacterium; assembly: GCA_039193195.1. Classification (NCBI taxonomy): domain Bacteria; kingdom Pseudomonadati; phylum Pseudomonadota; species Pseudomonadota bacterium. The sequence goes on along the minus strand of JBCCWS010000056.1, from coordinate 16,544 downwards.
CCCAGGGGCGCAGACAGCTCTAGGACTTCCAGGTCCGAGCTCACCGTGCCGTTGATGGAAAGCGCATCCCCCCCACTGAAGGGGCGGAAGCTCAAGCCGATCGTGCCCGCCTGCGGGTCGACGAACCCGATAACCGTCGTACTCTGAACGCCCGCACTTAGGCGCCCCGTCACGGTGTCGTCCGGACGCGCGATCAACGCCAAGGTCAGGGATCCGTTCGAGAACGTACCGGCGACGCTCACCGGCTCAGCGAAGAGCGGAATATCCAGCTCGTTGACGGCGAAGCCCGAGGGGTCGTTGCTGCTCCTGATGAGCGCCAGGTACTTGCCGCGCTCGCCGGGCAAGGGAAGGACGCCCGAGGCCTCACGCACGGAAGCGTCGAAGGGCACGTCGAAGCGAAAGCGATCGTCGCTGCCTTCCAGCGTGGTGATGCCGCCACGAGCGTCGCCGAAAAAGAGCACTTCGCCAAGCGGACCGTAGGTGAGGGCGTCGGCCGTGAACACGCCGAAGAAGCCGACCCCGTTGCTCTCGATCAACTCGCAGCGCCTGTCCAGAACACTGACTTCACTGACCGTGTCGGCGATCGCGAACCACCCGAAGGCCTCGAGGGGCACTACCGCCGTCGGTACGCCATTGGTCGCGAGCGTGCAGCGCGCACGCAGGGTGAGGAGCTGGCGATCGACGAACGCCAGTTGCCTTCCTGCTAGCTGGCCCACGATGATCTGGTCGCGGGACGCGTCGTAGGCGATGGCATCCAACGTGTCCAGGCCTGCCGATGCAAGCGAGAGAATCTCGACCAGCTCGCACGTGTCGGCATCCAACGCCCACACGGAAGATGATCCATCGTCGCCCACGAGCAATTGGGACCGCGACGCGTCTAGGGCAAGCCCGGCGCGCGCGTTGAGATCCGGGTACAACTCAGCCAAGTCACACCGTCGAGTCGACTGACCGCGGATATCCACCTCGACGAGCTCCAGTGCCATGTCCAACAGGTATAGGCGCTGCGCGTCCGGCACGTAGGTGATGGCGACGGGAACGCTGACACCCACTTCGAAGTTGACGAAGAAGCTGTCGACGATCTCCAGCGCGGTATCGACCAGGACCACGCGGTCGGCCTGGCGCTCGACGAGCGCGATCCGTCCCTCCGGCAACAGGGCTAGGCCGTCGCGCGGGAAGTCGCCAAGGCGCTCGACCACGCCCCTGCCGAGTACCGGGCACGCGCTGCCGTCCGTGACGCCGCTGGCGATGAACACGATCTCGTCGTCACTCGCGTCGAGCACGACGTAAGCATCTCTGACGGGATCGTAGTCGATTCCAACTGGTCGCAAGACCAGCGCCGGCAGGAGGTTGCACGAGCCGAGAGCGATGCCCGCATCCGTGGCAAACACGAGCTGGCGGTTCGGTGCTACGAACGCGTACGTGCGATCTGTACTGTTAACGGCCACCCCCTGAGCACCGGCGGCGCCGAGGGCGGTGAGATCGAAGCTTGACGTTGCATTGCACTCGCGGTCAGTGCGGAACGCGATACTCTCGCTCGCGTCGATGATGACGAACTGATCCAGCGCGGCATCGTAGGCAATTCCGGCCGGGACCGAAGCACCTAGCGCTATTGCATCGCAAGTCGACGAGGCGACGGGGACCGTTGACGGGTGCGCCGCGGCACCGACTATCAACGCCAGGCACACCAGCACCCACACCGTATACCTTCCCTGGTGACGCACGTTGCTCTCCTCGCTGACCGCATTTTGGGGCGGTGGAAACAGCATACCCCTAAGCGCATTGGGCGGTCACTTGGCGCGGCTCGCACAGGCGCTTTCAGGCCTTGACCCGAGTGGCTGATCACTCGGGGATTCTCTAGCATGTGACTCAGCATCCTGTTGCGGTTGCCACACGGCGCCCAGCGACAAGGCCGATAGTCGATGGCCAAGGCCATCTTCTCCACGAACTCAGGTACTCCCATGACCTCATCGCTCCGTCGCTTGCTCCCCGCCTTCCTCTGCCTCCTCAGCTTCGCAGCGCTGGCCCAGTCGCTTACCACGGAGCAGATGGAGCAGCTCGAGTTCCGCCACATCGGCCCAATCGGCAACCGCATCATCTCCGTCACGGGCGTGCCTGCCGAGCCCATGACCTACTACGTGGGCGCCGCATCCGGGGGCATCTGGAAGACCACCGACGGCGGCCTGCAGTGGAAGCCCGTATTCGACGGCGAGCGCGTGCACTCGATCGGCGCGCTGGCGCTGGCACCAAGCGAACCGGAAGTGCTCTACGCCGGCACGGGTGAGTCCTTCATCCGCTCCAACGTCTCCATCGGCAACGGCGTATGGCGCTCCACCGATGGCGGTGACCACTGGACTCACGTGGGGCTAGAGAACACCGGGCGCATTAGCCGCATCGTGGTGCATCCCACGAACCCAGAAGTGGTCTACGTCGCCGCCCTGGGCCACGGCTACACACCGCAGCAAGAGCGCGGCATCTACAAATCCACCGACGGGGGCGACACCTGGACCCAGGTCTTGCACGTCGACAAGGGCACCGGCGCCTCAGACCTGGTCATGGATCCCTTCAACCCACGCATCCTGTTCGCCGGCATGTGGTCCTTGGAGCTACGCCCCTGGACCCGCAAGAGCGGAGGCCCCGGCGGCGGCATCTACAAGTCCCTGGATGCCGGCGACACCTGGACCAAGCTGGAGGGCGAAGGCCTGCCGGAGGGCGAGATCGGCAAGGTCGCCCTGGCGATGACAGCGGCTCAGCAAGGCCGCCTGTACGCCCTGCTCGAAACCGGCGATGGCATCCCCCTAGACGGGGAAGACACCAACACGGGCGAGCTGTGGCGCTCGGACGACCGCGGCGAGACCTTCACCCTCGTCAGCTCCGATCGCGACCTCACGGGCCGCGGCGCCTACTACACGCGCGCCACGGCCTCGCCCGACAACGCGAACGAGATCTACTTCTTCTCCGCCGCCTACGCCACCAGCATCGACGGCGGCCAGACCGCCACGCTCGCCCCCGTGGGCACCGCACCTAACTGGGATCATCACGACATGTGGGTGGACCCCAGCGACGGCAATCGCCAGATCGTGGTAGGCGATGGCGGCCTGTCGATCAGTCACAACCGGGGCAAGTCCTGGCACCGCGTACAGCTGCCCGTGGCCCAGCTCTACCACGTCACCACCGACACGGCCGTGCCCTACAACGTGCTCACCAATCGCCAAGACGGCCCCTCCATGAAGGGTCCCAGCCGCAGTCGCATGAACGGCTTCTTCGGCTCCTTCATCGCCAGCGGCCTGTGGCACGACGTGGGCGGCGGCGAGAGCGGCTTCGCCACGGCAGACCCCACGGACCCCAACATCGTCTGGTCCAGCGCCTCCGGCTACGGCGCCCTGGGCGGCGTGGTGGTGCGCTACGACGAGCGCAATGGCCAGTTCCGGCAAACGGAAGTCTGGCCCGAACTGACTGCTGGCACCCCCGCCGCCGACATCCGATACCGCTTCCAGTGGACCTTCCCGCTGCTGATCTCACCGCACGACAACAACACCGTGTACGTCGCCAGCCAGTACGTTCACCGCACCACTAACGGCGGCCAGAGCTGGGAAATCGTAAGTCCGGACCTCAGCCTCAACGATGTGAGCAAGCAGCAGTTCTCCGGCGGCCTCACCGGCGACAACATCGGCGTGGAGTACGCCAACGTGGTCTACGCCCTGGACGAGTCGCCCTTGAAACAGGGCCTGCTCTGGGCGGGCACCAACGACGGCCAGGTGCACCTCAGCCAGGACGCCGGCGCCAACTGGACCAACCTCACGGCTAACGTTCCCGATATGCCGAGCTACGGCGCCGTGCGCAACATCGAAGCGTCACAGCACGACGAGGGCACGGCTTACCTCACGGTGGACGCGCACGAGATGGGCAACTTCAAGCCCTACGTGTACACCACCACCAACTACGGCAAGTCCTGGAAGAAGATCGTCGCCGGCATCGAAAACAGCCCCTTGAGCTACGCCCGCATGATCAAGGAAGACCCCGTGAATCCCGAGGTGCTGTACCTCGGCACGGAGAACGCCCTGTACTTCTCCCTCGACAAGGGCCGACGCTGGCAGTCGCTCATGACCAACCTGCCCTCGAGCCCCATGTACTGGATGGACATCCCCGAGCACTTCAACGATCTCGTGGTGGGCACCTACGGGCGGGGCATCTGGATCCTCGATGACCTCACCCCGATCCAGCAGTTCAGCGGCGAAATCGCCAGCTCGTCTCTGCACTTGTTCGCCCCCAAGGACGCCTACCGCCTGCAGCCGGTCTCCAGCGTGATGCAGTTCTTCAAGGAGGCCTCCTTTGGCGATGACCCACCCACGGGCACCTCGCTCCACTACTGGCTGGCGGAGGAGTTGAAGGAGGAAGAGAAGGTGTCGTTGGTGATCGCCAACGAAGCGGGCGAGACCGTGCGCACCCTCGAACACGAGGGCAAGGTGGGGATCAACCGCGTGTGGTGGGATTTCAAAGAGGACGAGACCACCAAGCTCGTGCTGCGCACCAAGCCCCTGTACGCCGACTGGTACCCCATGGAGGCCGACGGCACCCGCAAGCCGCTCGTGGCGCCGATATCCCTGCTGGCAAGCCCCGGCACCTACTCCGTCACGCTCAAGGCGGGTGAGACGGAGCAGTCGCACAGCTTTAGGCTCCTGAAGGATCCGAACACCACGGGCACCCTGGCGGACATCACCGAGCAGAAAGCGCTCCTCGACAAGGTACGGGCCGACTACGAGGCGGTCTCTCTCGCCGTCAACGAGGCCGAGCGGCTGCGCCGGCAGCTGCGCGACCTCAAGCCCATGGTGCCGGAAGAGATGCAGGGCAAAATCGACGCCCTGGATAGCCGCATCACGGAGATCGAGAATCAGATGCTGCAGCTGAAGCACACGGGCAAGGGCCAGGATGTCATTCGCCTGCCCGGTATGCTCATGGAGAAGCTCGCTTACCTGGCAACCACGATCGCCATTGCGGACTTCAAGCCGGCCGATCAGTACGGCGAGGTATACGCGAAGCTACACGCGCAGTGGACCGAGCTGCAGAAGGCCTGGACCACGCTAAAAGCCGAGGACGTGGCCGCCATGCGCGCGAATCTGATCGAGAACGAGATGGGACCGCTGATCGTTGGCGAGGGGAGTTGAACGCCCTCGCCATGCAGCGGACGGGGCACGCCAGCGCAAAGGCAGCGCATGGCAGTTGAGCAGAGCATCGTCGATTTCTTTCACCTGTACGCCTCTCGTTTCTCCAGCGGCGACGTAGCGGGGATCACGGCGCTGTGGCGCTTTCCCGCCCTGATTACGGCCGGTGCGCGATCGGTCGCGTTCGAGGATGAGGAGTCGTTTGCCAAGAACACCGTGGCGCTGTGTAACTTCTACGATGGCCAAGGCGTCACACGCGCTGAGAAGACCGTGCTCAGTGCCGATGAACACTACCCCGGCGTGACCACCGCTCGTACCGGGGACAGGCTGTACGGCAGCGATGGATCGCTGATCATCGAGTGGGAGCACGTCTATCTTCTTCGCCGTGAAGGCAGCCACTGGAAGACGATGGTCGCCGTTGCGGACGGCGAGGCGACTGCTTGGGAGGCGCGAGGCACTCCGCTGGGAAGCCAGTAAGGCGTCGCACCGTCGCCCAAACTGGTCAGAAGGTCGTCTGAACACCAAGCTGTATCGTTCTGCCTAGGGCACTAACCGGCCGGATGTTGTCTTTGTCATCGCGTATCTCGAAGGGGTCGCGGTCAAAGAGGTTATTCACCCGCAGACTGACCTGAAAGTCTTCGCTTATCTGATACACACCACCGAGATAATGCACGAACGCGCTGCCAGTGTTCGGGCGATCTAGGAAAAACGGATCTGCTTCGACCTCTTCAATGCCGAAACCGAATTGATTTCCAAGCACTGTGCTCGACGAAAAGTTGAAACCGTAGTCGACTATCCACGGACCCTTGTACCAAGACAAACCCAGGTTGAGAAAGTGCTCCGCGAATCCATCTTCACCATCCAAGCGGTCTAGGCTCTCAGGTATTGCGGCCGCCAGCTGCTCCTCCCGCTCGATGAGGTAGGTGCCGGCCAGCGATGCAGTGAAGGCTCCAAAGTCGCTAGAAAACAGATCATCGAGATCGAAGTTATAGGAGATTTGGTAGTCGATACCGCGGCTTTTGAGGAATGCGCTATTGAGTGGCGTCGCAAGGACACTCTGCACCTGCCCCGTCACCGGGTCCCTTGGTGCAGCATCGCAAAACACATTATCGATCGTCGCTGCATCGGCGCAGAAGCTGACGATGTTCCGAAAGTTTGTGGTTCCGATGGCGTCATCGATCTGGATATCGTAGTAGTCCGCAACGATGGCTAAGCCCGGTATGGCCGATGGGGTGAACGCAAAACCAACCGTGTATGTATCGGCTGTTTCTTCCGTAAGGTCTGGGTTTCCACCGAGTATCAAGGTGAGGCTGCCTAACGCCGATTCCGATACATCAGGATCGAAGTTTTCGAGATCCGCAACCAAAAGCTCGCAGTTCGCTCGCCGAGTGTCGGACCCTTGCGTCAGACCAACGGGATCGCACGGATCCTCGCCTGCTCTGAGTTGGCTTGGAAACTGCTGTTGAGGAACCAGCAGCTCACCGATATTCGGCGCTCGAATAGCGCGGTTGAAAGATGCTCGGAAACGGATATCACTGACCGGCTGCCAAACCGTGCCGAAGGCGAAGGATGTTGCGTTACCCACGGTGCTGTAATCAGCAACACGCGCAGAAGCATCCAGGGTTAGCCTCTGCGCGAAGGGCTGGTCCGCCAAGAGCGGAACGCTGACCTCGGCGAAGCCCTCAACCACATCAAACCCCCCATCGATGATCGACGGCGGAGAGCCTTGAAACCGATCAAGCTCATTCAAGTCCAACGCATTTGGCACCAGCAAGCTGGTCTCTTCCCGATACTCAAAGCCAGCGGCGTAGGAAATACCGCCCGCCGGGAGAGAAAGGTAGTCATCGCTACGACCCGTGACGGTTGCATTGAGTACGAATTGATCGATCGTCGCTGTGTCTTCAGTTCGCTGGAAGACGAAGGCGACCGCGTCGGGGTTGAGGGCATCGGGCAAAGCAAAAACATTGAGTGGTACACAGCTGCCGTCACCCGGAATGAAGGATCTGATGTTCGTCGTTACGGGGGCCGGGAAGAAGATCCCGTCTGGCAAACCACTCGGATCGATGTCGGAGCGACAGATGGGCTCCCCGGTGACCGGATCTGCGATCGCATCCGTGGCCGCATAGTACCGGTCCAGCACGGCTGCGGAATTGTTGACGAAGCTGCTATCCGTGCGACCGAAATTGGCCGAGAAGCTATAGCTCAAGGCATTCGAAACTTCTCCTTCGAAACCGCCGACGATGCGGAAGGTCTCGCGCGTAATGTCGGCAGGTTGCGAGCTTAGGGGGTCTTGCCACTGCCGGCTGAGGGTTATTTGAGGGTCTAGGCCTTGCGCCTCGAGGCTATCGAATTGCGACTGCACCACATCCGGGAGGAACACGTTGTCGCGAGCAATCGGTTGATAGGAGATTTCGAAGTTTCGATCAAGAACGGCAGAACTCTCGTTGCGCACATACTTCGCTTCAACGAAGCCAGTCACCCTGTCCGTAAAGTCAAAGTGGGCGGACGTGTTGATGGCGTAGCGCTCAATATCGGGGATACTGGGTGCTCGCGGGTTCGAATAGAGTTGGCCGCCTCCGTCGCCGCCTTGCGCTAAGAACCCAACCCCGAGGAAGCTGCCGAAATCGTAGGGCCTGATCTCTCCCGTGTCGGGGTCAACGATTTGTTGAAGTGGCACTCCACCGAACGTTGTGACGCCATTGCGGGCTTCTTGTTCGACCCCGAACCCAGCAGGATCGAAAGTGAAGAAGGGACTGGGAGACCAGAGGTTGTTTCTCACATCCGGCGCCAGAACATTGGCGAAGCGTTGATCAAAGCCAGAGCCTTCGGCATTCGCCGTGGCTCGTGGGGAGGTGCGGGTGAATGCTCGCTCTGCAAATGTCAGTTCGGACTGGCGGTTGTACTCGATACTAATGACCACGTTGCCTCGGTCATCGGCGAAGTTGCTGCCAACGGTCAAGGCACCGAAATAGGCTTCCCCGCCGCCACCGGTTGGCAAACTGCCATTTGAGCGCACGTCGACGCCTTCGAAGTCGTCTTTGAGAATGTAGTTAACCACGCCCGAGACTGCGTCAGCGCCGTAAATGGACGATCCGCCGCCGGTCAGCACCTCGACGCGGTCGATGAGCGCTGCCGGTATCGAGGCCACATCCACACTGGCCGAGTTGGCAACACCACTCACGTGACGGCGCCCGTTCACGAGAACCAAGGTACGGTTCGCTCCCATACCCCTCAGGTCTAAAGCAGACAGACCAAATGACGCACCGGATAAGGAACCATTATCAGTGTCAGAATTGCCGAATGTGCTGAGCGTCAGAGACTGATTCAGCGCCGGCACAAAGCGCAGCGCCTCAGTGGTATCGGTCAGGCCCAGTCGCTCAATCTCCTGCGCCGTCACTATGTCCACAGGCGCGGGCGAGTTGACGGCCGTCCGCTCGATCCGTGTGCCCGTGACAACCACCTGTTCAATCACCTGGGATCTTGGTAATCCGTTAGCCGTATTGAGCAAAGAGACAGTGTAGGTGTCGTCATCCCTCGACGTGACGCGAAGGCCGGTCTCATCAACCAGAGTTGTTAGTGCCTGTTCCGCCGTGAGAGTGCCGGAGACACCGGAACTGGTGTACCGGCTTACGTCCGCTGATGGCACCACGACCTGTCGATCTGTGAGCGCGGTGAACTCGCGCAATGCCTGCATCAGCGGCTGGGCTGGGATATCGAAACGGTAGGTCTGGCTATCTCCTGCCGCGTCCTGCCCCCACGCGATGGGCCCCGCCAGCAGCGCGAGCACTATTGCCACACCGCTCGGTCGTTTCATGTGGTGGTTGGCTTGTCGATATCCGCAGCACGCCATGCTCTATGTCTCCATGCGTCATTGTTTGATCTCGATGACGGAAATCATCGACTCTCAACAATGCAGACACGTCAGATGGCGTAAGCCGTAAAGCGTGGAGACAAAAATCCAGGGTAGGACTAGCGGGGTCGGACAGGCGCCATGGAGCGGAGTTCGAGCGTATTTCGACCGCGCACCTCACCGGTCAATCGATAGCTCTGCATGATCGCACGCAACGCGGCGTCGCCTTTGCTTAGCAGGAAGGTGCCGGACACAGGTCTGTTGGGATCAAAGACGTAGCTGGCATCGATCCGGTAAGAGGTGTAGGGCTCCAGGGCCTCGAGCGCCTCAATTAAGGGCCGTTCTTCGAACACGAGTATTCCGTCTCGCCAGGAGCCAATCTCTGCCAGGGGTCGATTGCTGACCTGGCTGCTCTCGCCGTTCGTCACTCGCAAGACATCACCCACGCCGAGGCGTGTTGCCGCCTTCCCAACTTCGGGCTGGACGCGGACGGCGCCCTCTAAAACCTCTACTACCACGGTCTGGCCGTGCAGCCGGTTAACAACGAACTCGGTGCCGAGCACCGTGGCGACCGCGTCGTCACTGACGACGGAAAACGGTCGGTCCGGGTCCGACGCGACGCGAAAGACGGCCCTGCCTTGAAGCAGCCGCACTTCACGTTCGGAGGCGGTCATCGAGACCGTCAGCTCGGTCTGCCAGTCCAGCCAGATCTCGGAGCCGTCATCTAAAGAGACGGTGCGCTGCTGAGCGCGACGAGTCTTATACGATTCCGGCGAGACGATCGTTGCTTCTTCTGCACGTACCTGAGCCGCACCGGACTGAGGCTCAGAGCGAAATCCAAGGTCGATACCGAGGTATACGACCACGATCAAGGCCACGGCAACGCCCAAGGTGGACAATGGTTGAGACGAGCCTTCGGAGAGCCTCGCCAAGCGGAGCTGGATCGCAAGTTTCAGAGTGTCGAAGCGCGACAGCGGCACATCGTTGACATGCCCCAGCACCTCCCAGTTCGCCTCGGCCTGCCGCGCCGCTGTTTCGTGAGCAGGCGACTGTTTACGCCACGCGGCGAGTTCCGGCCCACGGGTCGGGTCATCGTAGACCGCCACCACCAGGTCGAATGCTTCGCGCAGGAGACGATTGTCAGGCTGTCGGTCCTTCAGGGCGTCACCCTCGAGTCTGACCCCACGGTTCAGCCACCACGGCCGTTCACCGCGTCCTCATTAGGAGACACGTTACGAGCGAAGACCCATAACAGTTAACTGCGAAGGCAAGTGTAGCAGTCGGAAAGGGCTCTCCTGACGTGCTTTTCGACCGTGGAGACGCTTACACCGAGTTGTGCGGCGATGTCCTGCTGCCTAGCGCCATGCAGCCGATACAGGGCAAATATCTTTCGAGTCAGCACGGGCAGACGCTGCAGAGCCTGGTTGACCCTTGCCAATTCGTCCTCGAATTCCGCGATGGCCTCAGGGGAGCGATCACTCCGATCCCCTAGCAGCGGCGCGATTTGGCCGACGAATTTCGCTCGTGTCCGCTCCGCGCGTTGGTGGTTCAAAGCGGCATTCTTCGCTGCCTGGAAGAGGAATGCGCGCACATCCTCTATCGGCGGGTCGGGATCACGGCGCAGCAGATTTTCAACGATAGACTGGAACAGATCGGCCGCCGCATCCACACACCCCACGCGGCCGCTCAGAAAACGGCTCACCTCGAGCCGATGCTGCTCGATAGAATCGACGAGGGACTGGATTTGATCAGCATCGCTGAGCATTCCCGCAGACTAACACGAACGATTTCTATTCGCATACAGCGTTCCAAACTACGCATCACGCGAGTCAGGGCTCAGATGTACAGGCTGTCCAACTGAGCAGCGCAGTCACTGGATGAGGGTCTCGTTGTCAACGCAAGCACAGCAAGCCGCCGGTCAACACGATCACTTGGTGATCGACTAACCCGTCAACACCACAACCCCCTTCAGCGACTGAACTATATCGATAGGCTTCGCCCTGCGTAGCTTCAGGATTAGCAAGCGCGCCTGCCTCAGACCTTGTTCGCACGTGCTAGCAACGGCGCCACGTGCGCGCGACTGGCCTCCACCACTTCCCGTTGAAACGCCCCCTCACCGAGCCCTCGGGCGATGACAAGCGTCCCCACGAGCGTGCTCATCAGCGTCAACACCTCCGTGCGCGTGAGGCCGTCCAGGCCGTCCTCAAGTTTCTCGCTGGCTGTGGCGACCCCTCGGGCCAGCGCATCGCTCCAAGCCGCTCCACCTCGCCCCACCTCGGCGCCAAGGAGGGGGATCGGGCAGCCGATGGCCGGCTCGCGCACGTGTTGATCAGAGAGGTACTGCGCCAGGTACTCCCCCGCCTGCGCCGCATTGCCGGGCAGATCCTCATCAAAGACGTGCAGCCCCGCCTTGAACGCCTCGGTAATCGCAGCGGCCACCAGTTCTTCCTTCGACTCGAAGTGGCGATAGAAACCGCCGTGGGTCATCCCGGCGTCGCGCATGACATCCGCGATGCTCGTGCTCTCGATGCCGTTCTCTCGAATCCGCGTGGCGGCCGCCGCCACGATGTTCTCTCGGCTCTCCGCCTTTTCGCTCTGTGTCCGCTTCGCCATTTGGGGGGCTCTCATCTCATCTAGCGCTTGACAGCTTAGATGATAGGCATCATCTTAATAGATGACAACCATCATCTAAAGGTGAGCCATGTCTACCAAAGAGAGAATCCTGGTCACGAGCGCCGCCGGTCACGTGGGATCGGCCGCCGTCAGTAATCTGCTGCAGCGAGGCTTTGCCGTACGCGCCTTCGTGCGCCAACGCGACGCGCGGGCCCAAACCCTGGAGGCACTGGGCGCCGACCTGTTCGTCGGCGACTTGCACGACTACCGCGATCTGAAGGCCGCAATGCGCGGAGTTCAGCGGGCATTTCACAATCCGCCGTTCTCGGCCAACGTGCTCTACCAAGCAACCCTATTCGCCGTAGCGGCAGAGGAGGCGAAGCTCGACGTGGTGGCCCTGATGGGGGCCTGGAACCTCAACCCCACCCACCCGTCGATTCACCAGCGAGGTCACTGGATCGCTCACCACCTCTACCGCTCAATGCCGAGCGTGGATGTGGTGCATCTCGCACCCGGGCTGTTTGCTTTCCCCTACCTTCTTGGCCTACCCGCGATCGCACACTTCGGTCAGTTCATGGCGCCCTTCGGTGATGGGTTGAACGCGCCACCCTCGAATGAGGACGTGGCGGCCGTCGCCGCCGCCGTATTGGCCGACCCTGCGCTCCACATCGGTCGCAGCTACCGGCCTACCGGACCGAGATTGATCTCACCCCATGACGCAGCGGACACGTTCGCCCGCGTGTTGGGCCGCCCCGTCATCTACAAGGACCTGCCGTTCCGCGCCTTCCATAAAGCAGCAATCGCCCTTGGGTTCCCGACCGAGCAAGTCGCGCACATGCGCTACTACGCGGCGGAAGTGCGCGCCGGCGTCTTCGCCACCTCGGCGCCCACGGACCACGTGCAAGCGGTGACCGGCAAACCCCCCGAAGACTTCGAGACCATCGCGCGGCGCTACATCGCTAACCCTGACCTGATCAGCCCTGGCCTGCGCATCGGCTCGAAGTGGTCAGCAATGAAGCTGCTGGCGCGCATACTGATGGCACGGCCCTTCGATCTCCAGCAGTGGGAAGTGGAGCGCGGCTACCCGCTCCTGACGGAGCCAACCCTCGCTCACGAGTCGCGGGACTGGGCCATCGCGGCAGGTGAGGGGCGCATCAACCTCTTGCCCGAGAGCGCTGCGAGGCGCCCCCGCGTAGCCGCTCAGAGTGTGGCTTGAGCGGTGATGATGCTGGGGGGTCCGCGGATGGCGCGGACTCCCTCCAACACGCGGCGAGTGGCAATTAGTAAACCAAGTGGTTGACTTTCAGCGACCATAAGGTAAAACTCAACTACATGGTTGAGCAATCTTCAATGGACGAGGCCTTCCGCGCCCTCGGCGATAGCACTCGCCGCGCGATGCTCGTGGCGCTGGAGAGCGGCCCCCAGACTATCAGTGCCCTCGCCGCTCCCCACGCAATGACCCTCGCCGGCGCATCCAAGCACGTGGCCGTACTCGAGCGCGCTGGCCTCGTGCACAGGCAGCGCCAGGGCCGCACGCACCTGATCTCCCTCGATCCCGATCCCCTCGCCGCCGCCCACGCGTGGCTATCGCGCTACCAACGCTTCTGGGAGGCACGCCTCGACGCCCTCGAGGCTGCGCTACAGGAACTCCCCGCTGGTAAAGGAAAGGACCGATGACTATGGACGACTGGACTCGCCTAGATCCGCCCGACACGCTCATCGTGGAGCGTCTGCTCCCGGGACCTATCGAGAGAGTTTGGGATTACCTGACCCAATCGGACTTGCGCCAGACCTGGTTCTGCGCCGGCGACGTGGGCCAGGAAGCCGGCAGCACGATCGAGTTCAAATTCGACCATCGACGCCTGTCGCAACAACCCGCGCCAGAGAAGTACGCCGGCGAACAGGTGGTCAACTACGAGGGTAAGGTCGTCGCCTACGAGGCCCCGCACCGCCTGGCGTTCACCTGGCCGGAGGGCGATGCGCCTGAAAGCACGGTGACGATCACCCTGCAAACCCAGGGCGATCAGGTGCTGCTGCGCCTAGCGCACAGCCGCGTGCCAGGTGGCGAGACCATGGTGGGAATCATGGCCGGATGGCACGCCCATCTCGACCTCATGGGCGACGCGGTGGCCGGGCGCGCCGTGCGCGACTTCTGGGCCCATCACATGCCGCTGGAGGATGTGTACCGGGCACGGCTCGCAGGCGGCTGACGAGGTCGGCCTTGGCGCGCGAGTGACTGCCCTAAGCGTCGTCGACATCGCCGATGGCGCTCAATCGAGATCCCATACCGCGACCCGATGGTGCCCCGCCCCCGCCGCGGCAACGCGGTGATCTGCACTGACGGCAAGCGTGCCAGTGGCGTCATCATCCGCGATATGGCTAGCCACCGCATATCGCTCGGTGACGGGCAGATCCCACCCGTAGAGCTTCCCGGTCCCCACCGCCCACAGTCGCGCCTCCTCCACGAAAGCCACTCCCTCCAGCATCGATCGCTTTTGCCCCCGAGGCCATAGGAGCGTGTGGTGGGTGTCTTCGTGCAGCGGCGAGGGGAACAGGGCCACGCCCCGGTCAATAGTGCTGACAGCCAGCATCCCCGAGGGCGAGAAGGCCACCGCGCCGATCGGCGACTCGAGTGCGATCGGCTCTCGTAGCCATGACCCACTCGTAGGATCAACAAACCACAGCTGCATGAAGCCGGCGACCACCAGCGCTCGGTCATCGGCAGAGAATGCCAGGGCCGATCCGTTGCTGCGCTCCGTATGGGCCGTCGAGATCAGCCGCCCGCGCGCCAGATCCCAGACGAACACTCGGGAGATCGTACTCACCGCGAGCATCGAGCCGTCTAAGGAGAACGCCACATCGAAGGCCGCGTACCCCGCAAACGTCTTGGGGGTAAACACGTCCGTCTCGAGATCCCAGAGCACCAGCGACGGCTCACTGCCAACGACGGCAAGCGTCCGACCGTCCGGGCTCAACGCCGCGCGCTGGTTGACGCCCTCCTGCGGGATCGACACGGCCTTGATCGGCGCCATGGCGAGCACGTCCCAGAGTATGGCGCGATGGTCCCTTGCCACCGTGACCAGGCGATCCCCGGCGGGCAGGAAATGCGCGGACATCACCCGCCCCTCGTGCCCCTCCAGATGCCCACGAAGGCGCGCGGCGGTGACATCCTCGCGCGCGCCGCGAGTGCTCTCATTCGCTTGGGCAGTGACCATCAACGCCGACGGAATCAGCATCGTCACAGCACACAGCCACAGTCTCATAGCTATCCTCCATCAGCCTAGGGTTTCGCTTCAGGGTCGAGCGGCCACCTACTAGTGTTCTGCATGTTGCAGGCCGCAGCGACCGACCGGCGATGCCACGGGACACCGCAACACCGTTGTTGCCGCAGTCTAGACGGCCGCCCCCTCAGTACGTTGGATGCCGAAACCGGCGAGCTGGTTGTGAGCAGACGCGATCTGTCTGCAGGCTCAGGCCGCACACCCGCCGATGGAAATTGCGTGCCGCCGCAGCCTAAAGCCTAATGCTACCCAAAGCATACGATCACTCTGGTTGATCTCCGGTCACGCCGTCGCGCAATCGCCCGAGGCACCGCACGTGGCGCCGGCCCTGGGGCCCTTGTCCGCACGATCACCGCAAGCAGGGCGCCAGCGACTCTTCGAAGCGCGCACAAGTATCGAAATCCCAGCGAGCGCCGCAAAGGACGGGGTGAGCCTCTCCCACAGGATGTCTGCCGCAGCCCCACGAAGGTCGCAACCGCCAGCGGCTGATATCGGCAGACTGCTACACTCTCCCACGCGATCGGGCGCGATTTGCGCCAGCGACCTGCGATACGCCAACGATTCCACCGCCAACCGATTGGAGCGCGCTAATGCCTCGCAAACTCTACGAACTCGCCAATGTTGAAAGCCCGTTTGTGTGGCGCACGAAGTACGCGCTGGCCCACAAGGGGCTCCTCTACGAAAGCGAGCGCCTTCCCTTTACGCAGATCTCGGCTGGCTTCGGTGAGGGTGGTTTCAAGAAGGTGCCCGTCCTGGTCGAAGAAGACGGTGAGGAAATCCAGGATAGCTGGACCATCGCCAAGCACCTGGACGCCGCCTACCCACAGGCACCAACGCTGCTCGGCGATGGCTTGGAACGCGCTCAGTCCCTCGAGTCTCTCTTGGGCGAGACCGCCTTCCCCGGCTTCTTTCCGCTCTTCATCAAAGACATTCACGATGGCTTGGGGCAGGCCGATTCGGTCTACTTCCGGGAAAGCCGGGAGGCGCGGTTCGGCGACACGCTGGAAGCGCTATCGACCGACCGCGAGACGCGCCTGCCGCAAGCCCGCGAGGCGCTCGCACCCTTACGCGCCGAACTCGCGAACGCGCAATGGCTACACGGTGAATCGCCCGGCTACGGCGACTACATCTGGCTCGCCTTCTTCGCCTGGCTCAAGGGCTGCGCCACCTGTGCGCCCTTGGCCGACCATGATCCCTTGGCGGCTTACGCCGAGCGCGGCTTCGCGCTCTACGATGGTATTGCGCAAGGGATCACGCCGCGCTACAGCTCGTAGCGCTCGGAAGTTACCCGCTCGCGGATTGTATTCCTATGAACAACGAGGCGAGCCAAGCTAATATATATCTTTGGTAGCCATAGCAGCTCCCGTACGGACCGTGCGCGAGCACAGTCCACCAACTCCTTGGAAGCAGCGACTACCTAGCACGGCCTGAGTGCTGAGTGACTCAGCCTCTAGGCACTGATCGGTGCACGAGTCGAGTCCTTCGGTTTCCAGTGCGAAGCCGCTAGCCTGCTTTATTCATGAGGTGTGGCGTTGAGCCCCTGAGATGAGATCGTAGGGCGTTGACCGCAGCTGAGCGAGTGCCTGTGAGGCGTTCTCAGGGTTGAGGCCGGCGTTTTCCGAGTGTTGGGGTCGCTCATGC
>JBCCWS010000055.1 GCA_039193195.1 Pseudomonadota bacterium | reverse complement strand
GTAGCGTTCTCGCTCGGCAGTGGTGCTCGGGCTGGGTGACTTACGTCTTGGCATCTTCGTGGCTCCTGGCGGTGGGGTGTGCCAGGAGGCTGAGGCCGTTAGGCTACGAGGGGAAGTACGCCCCAAATGAAGCGCTTACAGCGCGCCGGTCTGCCGCCAGCGGTAGTACCGAACGTTCGGCTCAGTGACTAGGGCCGTAAATCGGGCCGCTATCCGAGATTGGAGCGGGGGACGGGGGGCGCTTCGGCGGTAGTGATCAGGTGTCCTCCACGGAAAGCGCTCGGACGTGAGTGCGCCTAGGTGCCGAAGACGGGGCGCAGGAACTGGCGGTCGTAGCGGATGATGCAGCCAGTCTCCTCGGCGTACTTGAAGGCGGCCTGGCACTCGGGATCGGACTCGGACGTTGTTCGGTAGTCCTCGTAGGCGGCCAGAGAGGGGAAGGTGAACATCGCGACGGCCAGGTCATTGGCACTTTCCTTAGGGAGGAAGTAGCCGTGGTGGGT
This sequence comes from Pseudomonadota bacterium, assembly GCA_039193195.1. Classification (NCBI taxonomy): domain Bacteria; kingdom Pseudomonadati; phylum Pseudomonadota; species Pseudomonadota bacterium. Next base: position 34,341 of record JBCCWS010000055.1, on the reverse strand, counting down.
GCCACCGAAGCGTTCGACGAGGGGCATCCAGAGGCGGGCGTAGTGTTCGAACTCGGCGAGCCTAGAGGGGGCGATGGTGTAGCGGAGGTAGCAGGTGATCATGGTTTATGGCTCCATGCAGTGTGTGTGACAGAAGCACCGGCAAGCCTAGGGTGACGGGTGCACTGCTGATCACCAGATTCTAGCGTTCGTACAGCACCTGAATGGCCCGGTCCGGGATCGAGACCACCATGAACGTGCGCTCAACATCGTTCGCCTGAAGTCGCAGATAACCCTCGCTCGAAGCGATGACGGAAATGTATCCGACCGTGGCGCCGCTAGCGTCCACCATCTCTCCGTTCCAGGCAGTGGCTGGCCCGTAATCCTCGTGCCCCCGGTGGCGCAAGAAATACGTAAGGTCGGGCAGCGGGGAGAAGAGCCGCTGAACGCCGTCAGGCTCATCGAGGAAGAGCTCGATGTCGACATTCACCAAACGCCTCCACCGGGCGGAGGCGGGCACGCCATACTCCTCGGCCTGAACGTCAGAGATGGCCGCGACTGGTGCGTCCCGGATGATCTCGCGATAGTCGACTATTTCCGCGGCAAATGGCCGTGCCGTGATCGCGATGCCGAGCGCCATCGCAACGATTATCAGGGCTGGATTGTTCACAACGCGCCTCCCCCGTATCCGTAGACGCGTTGCCACTGGCGATTGAATACCATCACTTCCCAATACTCCTCTCGATCTCGCTGGTCATCGACGAGTAGACGCCACCGAGTGCGATGACTTCCACCGTGGTAGGGGAGATGTCGCCGAACAGGGCGGGGACCGCTACCGCCAACACGGCGAAGTATGCCTCCGATGCTCTCCTGCACAACACCGCCGGCCCGACGTTTGGGCAAAAACATCAGCCCTTCCGGCTTCCCTCTGTGAGACACCTAACTCCGGAGGAACCCCTCATGTCCGCCCCAGCGCCCACCACCCGGTTTCGCGCCGCTGCCCTGCTCGTGGCGGCCGTGCTGCTGCCCCTCGCCGCAGCGGCCCAACAAACGGAGGTGGCCGACGCCCTGCGCTTCGAGACCTCAGACCAACCCATCTTCATCGACCAGCAGGACAACACCACCATCACCCTGCTGGACATCATCGACCAGACCGCCGGCCCCACCCAGGAAGGGGCGATCATCAACATCGATCAGGAAGTACCGGTGGAGGTGCTCCAGGAAGCCTGGCAGGAGGCCATCGACACCTGCACGGCCCAGAGCTACACGGTCAATACCCCCGCCAATTGCACCAACGCGACCGTGCGGCCGAATCAGTCCGCCTGCGAGACCGGCCGCGCTCGGGGCAGCGTCACCGTCACTTGCTGCGCCTTGGGTGGCAATGATCCACCGGGTTGCAACGGGTTCCTCGATTTCCCCGTGAGCGAGTCCGTCTCCTACGACATCGATATTGGCGTCGGCATCGGCCCACGCCCCACGGAAGGGGTCGATCAACCCTTCGATGTGGGTTTGCTGGTGAGCTACGAGGCCGAAGTCCGCGCCGGCATCGAACTCGAGGTCGCCACCAACGACGGCGGCCTGCTGAACGTGGACTACCGCACCACCGGCCGCCTGGCCAGCGATCGCGATGCCGCGCCAGCGGGCGAGGTGATCACCCTCAGTGCCTGGCACACGCCAGACCCGACCTCCAACATGGACTCGCGCTACCCCGCGATGGCGGGGCAGCTGCGCTACTTCGCCAAGGTGAAGACCCTCCTCGATCTGGAGTGGGCGAACATGGACGCGAACACGGGCGAGCAGGTGTACGGCTCGAACCGTCTCATCGACATCGACACGGGCGATCTCAACGCGGACTGGATCGACGAGGACGACCGCCTCATCGGCGAGATCATCGACCTGCGCGTCGGCCTCGCCGACGGCTTCGAGCTGCGCATCCTGGACGAGGTGCCCTACGCACCGGAGGGCTTGCCGGGTCTGGCCTGGGGCATCGATCCGCCGCCGCCGGGCGCGAACATCGGCGTCAACATCACCAACCCCTTCACCTGCCCGGACCTGCCGGTGTTGGAGGACAACGTCTGTGGCTTCCCCAACCCGCCCTTGTTCACGGACGTGGTCGAGCTCACCTTCCGCGTCCCGCAGCTGAACACGCCCGTGCCAGAGGACTTCAACGGCGGCGTCGTGGACCTCCTGGACCTTACACCGGCGCCGGTGCTGATCAACGAGCTCGGCGCTGACGGCTCGCTCACCAACACCGCCCCCAGCAAGTTCCGCGAAGCACTCAACTTCAACCCGGACGAGGGCATCGCCCTGGAGGACTTCGTCGGCGACGACACCACCCTCGACGGCGACTACGCCCGCTTCGAACTGGACCTCGACGGCGTCATCACCACGGCCTTCGGTCCGGCCGGTGGTGCGTCCAGTCCGTTCTCCAAGGAACTCGATCTGCCCGGTGACCTCCTGAGCTTCGAGGCGAACTCCCTCGACAGTGACCTGGTGCTGTGGCTCGGCTACGACCAAACCCTACGCTTCGACCCGAACCTCGAGGTCGATCTGCAGTTCAATCGTCCGGTGTTGGTGCGCGCGTCAGCGGACGATCCCTGGATGGAGGTGACGGCGTGGACGCTGAACGCAGCCAGCGACGATCCGGGCCTGAACGGGACGGTGCAGGTACAACAGCTGGAAGGCGGCTTTACGGTCACCCCCCGCTACACCCTGCGCAACAACAGCTTCGATAACCAGACCATACCGATCACGTCCTTCGGCTGGCAGAACGCCTATCTCACGCTCAGTGCCGGGGGCTTTCTGATCGACAGCCTGGGCCTGGCGGGCATCGACTTCGATCTGGACTTCGCGGCCTTCCGCACGAGTCTGATGGCGGCGCCCTTCGAGGGCGACGTGATGGGCGGTGGACCGCGGCCCTTGGCAGGTTTCGAGGACGTGCCGGGCACACCGCTCACCGTGCTCGCGGAAGCGCCCCAGGACAGCGACGGTGATGGTCTCGCCGATGCGCAAGACAACTGCACCCTCATGGCCAATGCTGACCAGCGCGACACGGACGGTGACGGCTTCGGCAACGTCTGCGATGGCGACTTCGATCAGGACTGTCGGGTCACCGGGCCCGATGTGCGCAGCGCGCTGGCGGCCCGGGGCACGGCGGACGCTGATCGTGACCTCGACGGCAACGGCCTGGTCACCTTCGCCGATGTGCTCGCGGTGCTCGGCATGCTGCGCGAAGCCCCGGGCCCCAGCGGTGTGCCGAACGGGTGTCCGTGAACGCGACTGCTGCGGTCGCGGGAGGGGCGTTGCCCCCTCCCGCCGGCACGCACCGCAATCTGGTGCTCGCAGGGCTGCTGGTGGCGGTGGCGACCCGCCGCCATAATGCGCCCATGGGGGCGAGCAACGTGACACAGCTGCTGCAGGAATGGCGCGCGGGAGACAAGGGCGCCCTGGAGGCGCTTACCCCGCTGGTCCACGGCGAGCTGAAGCGTCTCGCGGCGCGCCAGTTCCGCGGTGAGCGCGCCAACCACACCTTGCAGCCTACGGCCCTGGTGAACGAGGCGTATCTGCGCCTGGTCGACGCCTCCATCGACTGGCAGGACCGAGCGCACTTCTTTGCCTTGGCGGCCCGGATGATGCGCCGGATCCTCGCCACCCACGCCGAGGCGCGCAACGCTGAGAAGCGCGGTGGCGGTCAACCGGCGGTCACTCTCAACGAAGAGCTTGTGCCGTCACCTTCCAGCGACGCGCGGCTGCTCGATCTGGATGCTGCCATCACGCGTCTCGCCGCCCTGGATCCGCGCCAGGCGGAGCTTGTCGAACTCAACGTGTTCGCCGGGCTCACCTTTGCTGAGATGGCGAAGGTCACGGGCCTCTCGACCAGCACCATCGATCGGGAGTTGCGCTTCGCCAAGGTCTGGCTGAAGCGCGAGCTCAGCCGCTGAGGCCATGAGTGAAGGCGATGACGCTGCGCGCCTGAAGCGGCTCAAGACCTTGTTCGCTGGTGCAGTGGCCGTCAGCGAACAAGAGCGGGCACGCTACCTGGACGAGGCGTGTGGCGATGACCCCTCACTGCGGGCAGAGCTGGAGTCACTCCTGGCCCACGAAAGCGGGGCTAATGAGGTTATCGACGAGGTGGTGGCGGACGCGGCGGCCACCCTGGCGGCGGAGACGATCAGCGGTCGACGGTTAGGGCCCTACCGCGTGCTGCGTGAGCTCGGCCATGGCGGCATGGGCACCGTGTGGCTCGCGGTGCGCGCAGACGGGCAGTACGAGAAGCAGGTGGCGATCAAGCTTGTCCGTGCCCTACCGGGCCGCCAGGTCCTCGAACGCTTCGAGGCCGAGCGCCGCATCCTAGCCACCCTGGATCATCCCAACATCGCGCGCCTGCTCGACGCCGGCACCACGGAGGATGGTACGCCGTACGTGGTGATGGAGTACGTCGAGGGGCTGCCCGTCGACCGTTACTGCCGCGAACGCGACCTCGACCGGCGCGCCATTCTCACCTTGTTTCTGCAGATCTGCTCGGCGGTGGAGCACGCCCACCGCAATCTGATCGTCCACCGCGACATCAAGCCGGGCAACATCCTGGTCGATGACGACAACAGCCCGAAGCTGCTCGACTTCGGCATCGCCAAGCTGCTGGAGCCCTCACCGGCGACGGGGCCGGCCGTGGAGACCGTCTCGGCCATGCGCCTGCTCACCCCCGAGTACGCGAGTCCGGAGCAGGTGCGTGGTGAGCCGATCACCACCGCATCTGACGTCTACTCCTTAGGGGTCTTGCTGTATCAGCTGCTCACGCAGCGATCGCCCTACGAGGGGGTCAGCGACCGGCCGCAGGACCTCGAGCGCGCCATCTGCTTCGACGAACCCGCCCGCATGGAAGACACCGTCGAGCAGGATCTCGAGAACGTGGTGCGCATGGCCCTGCGCAAGGAGCCCGACCGACGCTACGCCTCCGTCGCCCACCTCTCCTCAGACGTGCAGCGCTACCTGGAGGGCAGGGCCGTGAGCGCCCAGCCCGCCACACTCACCTATAGAGCGCGTAAGTTCGTCTCCCGAAACCGCCTCGCCATTGCAATGGCCGGCGCCGTCGTGTTGGCGATCGGTGCCACCGTGGCCACCTACACGTACCGCCTCGCCGAACAGCGCGACATCGCCGCGCGCGAACGGGATATCGCCCAGCGTGAGCGCGAAGCGGCGGAGGAGGTGACCGCGTTTCTGGTGGATGCCTTCGAGCTGGCCGACCCGGACAACACCCGGGGCCGCACGATCACGGCGGAGGAAGTGTTGCACGCCGGCGCCGAGCGCATCCGCCAGGACCTGACCGATCGCCCGGCGCTACGCGCCCGCCTGCTCTACACGATAGGTGGTGTCTACGAGGGGATGGGGCTGTACGAGGAGGCCGGCGCGCTGGTGAGCGAATCGGTGGCGCTCAGTCGTGACCGGCTGGGCGGCGATCACGTCGATCTGACGGATAGGCTCAATCTCTTGGCGAAGCTGTACTTCCGCACGGGCGACTACGCACAGGCACGGGAGATCATGCTCCGCCTCGTAAGCATCCAGGAGCAGGCCCAGGGCCCGCGCCACCGCCGGGTGGCTCAGCTTTTGAACAACCTGGCGATTCTCGACAAGAGCCTCGGCGATTTCGAAGGCGCTCGTGATCGCTATCTGCGCGCGTACGACATCCTCGAAGACACCGTGCCGCCCGACGATCCGAGTCTCGGCAAACTCCTCGGCAACCTGGCCGTGGTGTACAAGCGGCTGGGGGACGACGACGCGGCCCTGGCGCTCTACGAACGCTCCGTGGCGGCGAAGGAGTTGGCGCTGGGCCCCGATCACCCCGTGCTGATTACGACGCTTAACAATTTCGGCAGTTTCCTGGGGGACGTGGATCAGTACGACCGGGCGCAGGAAGTGCTGGGGCGCGCCCTTCAGCTGGCCCGAAGCGCCCTGGGCGAAGACCACCCGGAGACCGGGTTCATCACGCACAACGTTGGCATCCTCTACTGCCAGATGGAGGATCTCGAGGGATGCGAGGCGATGTTCGCGCGCTCGCTCGAAATCATGGAGGCCTCCCACGGGCCGGCCAGTCATCTGGTGGCCGGGGTGTTGCACGACTACGGCGAATTGCGCCGTGCGCAGGGGCGCTTGGAGGAATCCGAAGCCTTCTACGTGCGTGCCCTGACCCTGCGCGTCTCGGCGCTTGGTGCGGAGCATCCGGACACCCGCCTGGTGCGGGACAGCTACGTGGATCTCCTGCGCTTCATGGGGCGGCACCGCGAAGCTGATGCGCTGGAACAATCGGCTGTGAGCTTGCGCTCTGGCTCCTAGGTGAACAGGCGTTGATCCCAGCACACCGGCTGGTCTCCCGCCGAGCGCGATCCTGTCGACCTCGCGGTGGGCCGGGTTGATCAGCCGGTTGTGCTCCTCTCGGGCTACCACGTTTGGGACGATGAGGACAGCGCTGCGGCACTCGTCGATCCCACGCGTACCAAAGGGGGGCGCGACGCCTTGACCTCCTGGTCGTCCCACCCGGGGAGCGGGGTGCCGACTCCGGTAGAGCTGCAGCGGCTGCTCGAGCGCATCGATCGTCACCTTGAGCGTCGGCGGTCGCTGGAGCGCGACGAAGCACAGGCTTGGTCGAGTGAGAATGGCGCTGAGGTCTGCCCGCTGGACGCTCTGCCGGTCTCGATCACGTGCCGCATTGCCGTTGGTCCGCAGTGCGGGGGAAGGCGTTCACGCAGACACCATCAGAGGAGGAGTTCACGGCGAGTGACGCAGCTGCGCGCGCGATCGGCTTCCTGATGCACGCTGGAGTGGTGGCGCGTGCGGATCAGCGTAACAAGGTGGAGCGCCTACGTAGGTACATAGCAACGTCAGCGGTAGCAGAGCCTCGGCTGTCGCTGACGGAGCGCAGTGAGGTTCGCTACACCCTGAAGACGCCGTCCCGAGACGGCACGACGCACGCGATGTTGCAGCCGTTGGATTCTTGGCACGGCCCCGGCCGCACATGTACTCGGCCGTCCGTTTCGCGATCCGGTGATCTCAAGCCAACAAGGGAAGGGCTCGGACACGAATTGCGCATAAGCCTCTCACGGATTATGTGAGAAAACCCGCCGGGTCAACGCACTAACCCCAGTAGCGGCAGAAGCGCTCGGAGCAAGCGTCCTGCCAAGCCCACTGCATTGCGCCATTCAGCGCGGGCGGCGGACTCAATCGGCTAGCAATCGCCAGGGCGGGGCTTACTTACATGGATTTGCAAGGGACTGGCGACGGACCCCGGGATGAGGTCGTCGATGTTTTCATTAGCTACTCTCACCACGACAAGCCCTTCGTCACGAAACTCGTAAAAGCTCTTGAAGCCGAGGGTTTGACCGTGTGGTGGGATGCACACATGACGCCGGGCGCCCGTATCGATCAGGAAGTTGAGGGGGCCCTCGAGTCCGCTCGCAAAGCACTCGCCGTCTGGTCGCCGCATAGCCTGCAGTCCGAGTGGGTCAAGGACGAAGCGCGCCACGCCCAAGAGCAAGACAAGCTCATCTCGATTTGCCTCGGTGTGCATAAGCCTCCCCTTAGCTTCGGCGCGCGGATGCACCACGACATGTCGGGCTGGAGCGGCCAAGCGGACGAACGGTTTCGACCGCTACTCAGCGCCCTGCGCGGAGAATCACCCGCCCGCCATACCAACACTGGCCCATCGGTACGCCAACGGCGTGCCCGACGTCGATGGCTCATCGGCTCCCTAGGCACGCTGGTCGCCGCCAGCACGCTCGGAGCAGCTTGGCACCTTGACAGCACGCGCCCGCGGGGCGAGATCGTGCTGCGGGATGCCAGCGGCAAGAGGATCGAGGCCGACGAAGGGCTGTGCTCGGGGCTGCAGTTCCATTTCACCGTCGACCTGCGCAAGCGTTCGCACCTGTACATGTTCTTGCAGCATGCCAGCGGACGGGTGGACCGAGTATATCCTTCCGAAGTCGGCGGCTTCGATAACCCCGTGCGCGGCCAGCTCCGAATCCCTCGCAACCCCGGGCTCAATTTCCAGCTCAGCGCGGAAGCGGGCACTGAGGAACTCCTCGTCTACACGCTGGCCGATCAGCTGGCCAGCGCCATTGACGTCACCTCCTTCGACGCCCAAGTCGCAAACGGCCAGGGTCGCGACGTGCTACTCGCGGTGCAAGATGCCGCCGCCACTCAGCCGTTCTCTGGACTCAAGGCCTCCTTTGGCGAAGGTCAGGACGGCGTGACGCTCACTCACGCCCCCTGTCCAAATGAAACTGATCGCTAATCCATATTCGCAACATCGTTAGATCACGCCTAACGTGCCCACCTGCAGGAGAGATTTCGCCATGGAAGACATCGGTCGTCAGGGCCTCGCGGTTCTCGCCGCTTTCTGCCTCCTCCTAGCCCCCATCGCACACGGCGCCAAGCGCGCTGGAGCTGCCAATACTGCCCCCATCACCCTTGCCATCGCGACGCCCGAAGCTAGAACGCTCGCGTTGGCCTACAGCTTTGCCGACAAGCTCCTGGCGCAGTTCGAAGGCAACGAGAACATCCACGTGCAACTCCTCGAGGGAGTGTCGGATCGCTCCCAAGCGATTGCGATCGCTGAACGAAGGGGGTTCCAGTTCGTCCTCGTTGGCACCGTGTCGGCGAAGGAAAAGCGCCAGTTCATGAAGAAGATGATCAACAAGGCGACCCCGACCGACAAGCTCGATCTCAAGACTGAGCAAAAGCTGCGCGTCGGTATCCAATACGAACTGCTGGCGACCGATAGCCCCGAAGATGTCATTCTGAAAAAGAAGGTGGCGCCGCCCAAGAAAGCCACGCAAGACGCAGTGGGGATCGTCGCCGGAACAGTGGCGAGTGCCGTTCGCGGAGCGATCGAGAAGGCCGGTACTCGTGGAGAGGACGGACTCCTTCCCGGCTATGAGCCACGCTTGGTCGTGCAGACCAGCCATTCCACTGTTGTGAATGACTTCGCCTACTCTCCTGACGGCGCTCGCCTAGCAACCCTCGGCGCCGACGGGGTGATCAAACTATGGAACGTACGCACGCGCATGGAGCTGAACACCATCGTGGCGCCCTCGACGTCGGGGATCACCTTCAGCCCGAAGGGCCGCAGGATGGCGGCGCTCTCTCGACAGGGTGTCGTGCGTGTGTTCGACGCCGATACCGGCAACCTAGTGCGACGCTTCACGACGACGAAACGCGAAATCGACGAAAGCGAGGCCGAGAACTATCGACTCGACGGCAGACCGGTTGGCGTCGCCTATTCGGCGGACGGTCGTCTGCTCGCCCACGGTGGCGTCGACGGTGTCTCGGTCTGGGACGTCGCCACGGGCAATCTCAAACGCGAAGGAGAGGAGAAAAAGGGGGTCGCCTCCTTCGCACTCAGCCCGCGCGGTGACCTGGTCGCCGCCCAGATCACCGAACGCCGCATCAAGATCATCGACACGGAAACGGGAAAGAAGCGATACGTGCTCGCGGCCAAGGTAGGATTGGTCACAAGTCTCGCCTTTAGTCCAGACGGCACCAGGCTGGCCGTGGGCAGCAAGAACGGTTCGATCTACCTCTACGACACCGCCACGGGCGAACCGGCAGGCGAGCCGCCGATCTACAGCCCCTGCGACAAACCCTACGAGGAGTTTGGCGTGCTCGACCGTGTGAGTGACTACGGCGAGATCAGCGTGGTCGAAGTCGCCCGTGGGGGACGAGACTTGGCGGGCGATGCCTGCGTGCTCAACAAGGAGGTTGAGGAAACGAAAGCCGAAGGGCAGACGGCGTTCTACACCACCAGCATTCGTTCGGTCACCCTGAGCCCTGACAGCCGCTACCTCGCCTACGGTCGCGCCGATGGCCGCGTGCGCGTGCTCGACCTCTCCGGAGAAAGCGCCGAAGAGAGCTTCGAAATCTCGATGAGATCGGACCGCAGTCACCTGCGCAAAGACGACAGCGCCCTGGGCGGCCTGATGGGAGTGGCCCGGCGCGGCCTCGTTTCATCGGACTTCTGGGGCACGGCCCCGGTCAAGTTCAGTAGCACTGGTCGCACGTTGGACACGGTGGTCGATCGCAACACGGTAGCGCGATGGCTGACGGCATCGGGCGAGCGCGAATCCTCACTGGCCGTCTCCAAGCGAGATCTCTCCTTCGGCTCGGCCATCCCGATCCCCATGGCATCGGTGCCCGTCTTCGGGCCCGACAATCGCACGCTGCTCACGGCGACGATCACCGGCGGCACCCGCCTGTGGGAGCTACACTCGGGGCTACCCCCGCGTTTGGTATCGAAGCAGCAGGCGACGCTCAACACGTCCCCCGTGAGCGCGGATGCACGCTACCTCGTCGCCACCGAGCGAGACGGCGAGGAGACAGCGGTGGTCGTGCGAGAGACCGAATCCGGTAAGGTTGCCCACCGCTTCGTGCTCGACTCAACGTCGTGGCTGTTCAACCTTCCCGTCGCGGTTCGAGCCAACTCTACCTTCAGCCCAGACAGCCGCTATCTCGCGATCGCCGGGCGCGATGCCGAGGGGCGCTGGCTGCGCATCATGAGCCTCGTGACAGGGGATGAGCTGTTCTTCAAGCGTAACGCTCGAGTGCTCGGCTTCAGCCCGAACAGCGAGCTGTTCGCCTTCCAGCACCTGCCGATCGGGATGCGCATCATCAATTTTTCCGGCAAGACCAAGGTGACGGTGATCGATACCAAGACCCAGGAGACGTACTTCGAAAAGAGGGTCGCCCCAAGCGAGCTCGGTCTCCTGGCGCGGGGCGCTGCGTTCAGCGCAGACTCGCGACTGATGGCACTGCCCGAAAACGACGCCATCAGCGTCTGGAACATGAAGTCCGACAAGCGGCTCGGGGAGCGTGCTAACGAAGACGATAGTCTCAGTGACTTTGTCTTTCGCCCGGGTACGGATCAACTCACCATCACCACTCGGCGCGGTATGCTGCACTGGGACGTCACCAGCGGGAAGGTCGTCCGCTCCAATCAGTACACGGACTTCTACGGCAATCTCTCCTACAGTTCGGACGGCGCGCTCCTCGCCCTCGGCGGGGCGGAAAACCGGATCCGCCTCTTCGACGTCGATCGAGACTTGGAGGTGGGTAGCTTGGTCGTGCCCAATGACAGCGATTGGTTGACCGTCACGCCCGAGGGCCGCTTTGATGCGCAGTGGCTAGAAGACATCGAAGAGGTGCACTGGGTGCTCAGCGATGAGCCAGATCGCACGCATCCCCTCGAGCTGTTCATGCGCGAGTACTACGAGCCTCAGCTCCTCACGATGCTTGTACAGGCCGACGAGCTGAGCGACATACCGCCGCTGCACACGCGGAATCGAGCCCTTCCCGATGTGGAAATCACCAAAGTCAGCCCTCGCGGCGATGACCGCGTGGCAGTCACCGTGCGCGTTCGCGAGGGCGTCAGCGAGGCGCAGGTAGACGGCGACGGCAGCGCCCTGCGCTCTGGCGGAGCATCGCTGCGGCTGTTCCGGGACAACCGGCTGGTCGGTCGCTACCCCGAAGACCTCGGCGACTTGACATTCACTGGCGGCGTGGCAGAACACACCTTCGACGTCGCGCTGCCGGTGGCATCACAGGTCACTTGGTCTGCGTACGCGATGAACTCGCAGAACATCAAGAGCGAGACCGCACGCTTTGAGTACACCACAGAGCGGCCTGCTGGCGCGAGCACCAAACCCAACGCTTACGTCATCTCCATCGGCGTGGACGCCAGCGAACAGCGCCAGTACAGCTTGCGACACGCCGGCAACGACGCGCGTGCCTTGTCCGCATCCCTGACCCGCACGCTCAACGGCACGGGCAACTTTGCCGCCGTCGTGCCCGTGACGCTGATTTCCTCTGAGGGCGGGGAGCAACATGCCACCAAAGCGAGGATGCGCGCGGTGCTGGAAGTGCTCGCCGGTCAACAACCCGCGAGTCGCCTGGCAGTCGTCCCGGGCAGCGAACGCCTGCGTCGCTCGCAACCGGATGACCTCGTGCTCATCACCTTCTCGGGACACGGCTACACCGACAAGGGCGATGGCCGCTTTTTCCTGTTCCCCTCGGACATGGGCGAGGACCCGGCGACGACGCACGCCGAACTACTCAGCAGGGCCGTCTCCAGCGACGAGCTCGCGTCCTGGCTGACGAACGTCGATGCCGACATCACCATGGTGGTGGATTCGTGCCACTCCCAGGCAGCCATTGGCGAGGACTTCAAGGCGGGCCCCCTCGGCAGCCGGGGCCTCGGGCAACTCTCCTACGACAAGGGCATGCGCGTCCTCGCGGGCGCGCAGAGCAACGAGATTGCCATGGAGTCCAACGAGCTCTCCCACGGCCTGCTCAGCTACGCCCTCGCCCGCGACGGCATCGACAACCGCGCCGCCGACTACAGCCCGGCGGACGGCCGTATCGTTGCGAGGGAGTGGCTGCGCTACGCCGTTCGCCGCGTACCGGAGTTGCGACGAGAGATGGACGGGAGTGAGGGCGCACGCGACGTGCTGCTCGCCGGACGCCCCACGGAGCCCAGCGCGCAGACGCCCGTGGTGTTCGAGTTCTCCCGATCGGTAGATGGCCCGTTGCTGGAACGGGAGGCTTCGCGGTAGCGAGACAGCTGCCGCCTCGGGGGAGCGCCCTGAGGTGGCAGCGCTGCGGCGCCCAGCCAGACATCCTCAGTCGAAGGACGTCGTCCAACGTACAGTTTATCGCCTCCGCACGCTGCGCACGCGTGCCAATCGCGTCGAGCACTCGACACTACGATTTTCTCGCCTTTCTTACCACCCATGGTTTGAGCGATACGGTTTACGCATCTGAGCTTGTCGCTACCGCGCTGCCGTCAGACGGTCTGTTCCATTGGGACGTGGCCTGGGGCGCGGCGAGGGGCAGGCGTAGCTCAGCGAGGCGGGCAGTAGACCGGCCCTCTCGTGATAGCTCGCCGCTCCTTCAGCGTGCGCAGTGCCGTCAGTAGCTCATCGTCATCAACAGACTGACCTCCCGCTTGCTTGGAGGTTTACCAGCGACTTGGGTGAATGAGTGCGTTCGCGAGTGCCACAAGGTCACGCTCCGGCACCGTATTCAGGGCATTGGAGCCCGGGCGAAGGGCAGTTGTAGCGCGAATTTCCAGCGCCCCCCGCATCTGTTGCGGATGCTGCCCGAGCCCGCGATCTCAGCGGTGGATCGCACACTACGCTATTCGTAAAGGTGGGCTAACGATGGAGTGCCGCGCGTTTTGCTGCTCCTGGCTGCCGCCGAGTATCATGGACAGCAGTCGTGGATGGCGACGGGGAGCTGACGGACGTGCCGCGGAACATCAAAATATTCATCAGTTACGCCTGGGAGAGCGAACCCTACAAAGCCTGGGTCGCCAGCGTGGCCACACGTCTGCGCCGTGAGGGAATCCACGCCATACTGGACCGATGGGACCTCGGCGACCAAGACATCCCATCGTTCATGAATCGGTGGGTGCGCGACGCGGACCGCGTCCTGATGATCGGTTCGCCGCAGTACCGCGACAAAGTGCATGCGATGGAGTCGCGGGAGCGGGTCACCGGGTCTGGCTGGGAGTCGGGCCTGCTTACCGCTCAGTTGTTCACGGACGGCGCTGATAGGCGCTGGCCAATAGTGACGGCGATTGGCCGAGGCACATGGCGGGACGCTTTTCCAACGTACGTCGTTAGCCGAGATCATGTTGATCTCACTCAGAACGATCGCTTCGAGGCCGAATGGGAGCGACTCAAGCAGCGCCTTCTCGATCAGGTGCCGTCTGGCCCCGAAGTAGGTCCGGCACCCGCCACTGCGCTGACGCCCGAATACACCGCCGCGACTGGTGCGTTCCAGAGTGAGGAATCATCGGGCTCAGGACCTGACGCCGATGCCGTGTCGGTGGCAGCAGCGTTCGACTCGGCAGAGGAGGGCGCAGACGGCGGACCCACCCATGAGTTCGATTCACCTATTCCACGCGTCGAGGGCTTCCCATGCCTCGCTCAGGTGGCTTGGGGCTTCTCTCATCCTCCTCACCTCGCGGTCCCGGTCGCGGAGGACTTGCTCCTCACGACGACGCCCAGCGGCCCCGCTGAGATCAAGGCAGGCGATACCGGCGAGTTGAAATGGGGAGAGGCTGGGGGCTTGCGTGAGCAACCATTCACTGTGGCCTGGGTGCCAAATGATGGTTCTCGCCTAGTCTTACTTAGGGCGTCCTGCAAGACGCTAGTCAAGCGTTTTGCCATGTGTGGGCCACCTGCCCGCGTCGGCGCCCCCTGGGCCGTGCTCACCCAGCAAGAAGGCGATCAAGCCGTTGCCATCGGAGCGTTCGGCGAAGACCTCTCGGAGCTTGCCGACTTGCCCACCGACCTAGGGGCCGTTGCTGGCGGACCGATCATGAGTGGGTCGCACCTGGTGGGGATCGTCCACGCGCGTCAGTCAGAGGACGGGCTGCTTTGGGCGCCGCTAGCGGGCTATCTCTGTCAGGACGCGTGGCAAGCGCAACTGGGCATCGATGGGGCGGAGCCCCAACTTGCGATTCGGGGAGGCTTGGAGACCGTGCTGGGGGCGGCCGCGGAACCACTGAAAGCGCTATTGATGACCGAGCTGCAGGTCAGCACCGACGAGGCGATGGCGAATGAGCTGCTGGTGAGAAGCCAACCGGAGCTCACGAAGCTATTCGCGACGCTCTCCTCACGCCTCATCGATGGCAAACGCCCGGAGGCGCTTGATGATCTGCGCAAAATCGTCAACTACGCCCTCCCGGCGCTCGCCGACAAAGCCGTGTCGCACGCCATGCGTCTGAATCATACGGTGGGCGGTGAGGCGCTCACCGATGCCGATGTCGGTACAGCGACCACGGCTGAGGCGCTCATGGCCGCCTTCGATGGTCGCCCGATGGAGTTGCGCTTTTTCGACGACGGTCGCCCGCCCGAGGGAGACCTCGCCCTACCTGGCGTCCCGACCTCCGGCATAGATCCGGAAGGGAAGGGGTTCGCCGAAGCGTTCGCTAAGCACTTCGAGAACAAGTATCCGCCTCCCAGCGAAGAAGAGCTGGTCAAGCTGTTCGGGAAGGTCATCGTGTCGCGAGCACGGATTCCTCGACGCGTCGACGTGGAGTCCGAGCGCTTAGCGTACTCCAAGAAGATCCTCGCCAATCTATCTACTGCTGGTGAAACGTACTATTTGCTGGTGCCGGTGCAGAAGGAGCGGCTGAGCCAGACCCTGGCGCTCATCGAGCGCCTCAAGCAGGAATTCCCAATGATCATGTTCCTCGCGCTCCCCGTGGATGTGACTCGCGAGGCCGAAGACGCCGTCTTGATCAGGAATCTCACTAAGATATACGTTGTCAAATCATGAAACGGTTCATCGAACACAATCCCCACGAGCGCCTCCCACTCCCCGCCGTCGGCAAGCAACGAGCATCAGTGCACGAGTTCGACGCGCCGAGCATCGCCGCCGTCAACGCCGCCCTCGCCGCCAACCGCCCCCTACTGCTGCGCGGTGAACCCGGGATCGGGAAGAGCCAGCTGGCCCGGGCAGCCGCGGTGGCGTTGGGAAGAGCGTTCATCTCCCATGTGGTGGACGCGCGCACGGAGTCGCGCGACCTGCTCTATCACTACGACGCCGTCACTCGCTTGGCCCACGCTCAAGTGCTCGGGGCCTTAAAGAAGGCGCCTAAAGAGGTCAACGCGGAGTTGCAGATGGAAAAATTCCTGCGACCGGGCGCGCTGTGGTGGGCCTTCGACTGGGAAGACGCCAAGAAGCGGCTGGGCGGGGCCGAGTACGTGCTTGACGACGCGCAAGCGAAGGCAGGGTGGGTCGTGCTCATCGACGAGATCGACAAGGGAGAGCCGGACGTTCCGAACGGGCTGTTGGAAGCCTTAGGTTCAGGGTGCTTCCAACCGCCCGGCTACCGGACGGTCACGATCGAGGGCGAGTTGCCGTTGGTGATCATTACCACCAACGAAGAGCGAAGTTTGCCAACAGCGTTTTTGCGCCGGTGCTTGAGCCTCACCATGTCGGTGCCCGAGTTGCCGCGCCAGCGCGCGGAATTCGAGCTGTATCTCGTGAATCGAGGCGAAGCCCACTTTGGCGATGAGCTCACGAAGCCGGTGTACGAAGCGGCCGCCCGGCTCACCACCGACGATCGCATCGCGGCGAAGAACATCGCCCGCTACCCGCTGCCAGGCCAAGCGCAGTACATCGACATCCTGCGTGCCCTGCGCGAACTCGATCAGACGGAAGAGGCCCGTTTGGCGCGACTGGGCAAGATCGCCGGGTTCTTCCTAGGCTCTCCATCCACGGAGCTAGGTGTGCCCGGGCCGGCAGGTGAGTAAACGGGCGCTCAATACTCAGCCGGTATCGCGCGGGGAGTTGCTTCGGATACTGGAGGCAGGCGCTTGCGCCGAGGATGCCGCATCGCTGCTCGGGTATACATACGCGCGTCCAGCGGTCCTTGATGGAGATCGATCTGGCGAGGGCGATACCGACGAACTAGCGCTTTCACGAGCCACATCACCGGCGGCCAAGAGCAAGCGAAAGGCGCAAAGCCCCCTAAAGATCCCGACAAGCGAGCTCGAACCCACGCGTTTTTGGCTGCTGGAGCGATACGAGTCAGCCGCGCCGCTCCCAGAGGTGGCCACCCCAACCGAAGCCTTTAGCTTGACGCCCGTTAGGGAAACACCCCCTTCGGCGCCTCCCATCGAGACGTGGCAAGCGCTTCATCCACGTTTGCGTGCCGCCCTCAGTCGGTATCGCCACAGCCGTGAACTGGACGTACCGCAAGTGGTGAAAGCGCAGTGTGACGGGCGAATACTCCACCGCATGCCTCGTCGCCGCCGCGTCGGTTGGAGCAGTCGATTGCACGTGGTGCTCGATCGCAGTACGCGGCTCACCCCGTATTGGCGTGATCAGGACGTGCTTTGGGAGACCCTTCGGCGCATCTTGCCGCCCACGGGGCTTTCGCGCGTCATCACGGAGCATCGCTACGCGCGGATGATGGACCCTACTCAACCTGGGAACAGCCATCACCAGCCTGCAGCAGGCGAGACGGTGCTCGCACTGACAGACCTTGGCTTGCTCAGCACGACGGATCCTGCGCCTCTCATCGCGGCCTGGTGCCGGTGGGCACGGTATTGGAAGGAGCACCACGCGCGCCCCGTCGTGCTGTTCCCCGGACTGATGCCCCGGGTGCCTGCGATGCTAGCGCAGCAGTTCACTATCGTGCCCTGGCAACAATTGCGACTGGCGAGCGACGGCGCCGATGACCAGGCGTGTATTGAGGAACTGATGGCGCTGCTGGCGCCGTTTGCGCGCGTGGAGCCGGGCCTGCTGCGCGAGTTGCGGATGCAGTGCCATCCCGATGCGGCTCTGGAAGCGAAGTGCTGGCAGCACCCGCGCGTGGCGAGCCCCCACAGCGAGGCTGCCACTCTATCGAGGGCCAACCCTCAGGCGGCGCAAGCCGCCTTCGCCGCGCGGGCGCAGCGCCTACGCCAAGACGCTATCGACATCGCGTCACGCTGGCACGCGACGCTGTCGCCAGAGGTCTTGGCGGCGGAGCTCGTCGCGTTGGAACCGGGAAATCGCTCACTGATCGATGCAGCCACGCTGAAGCGTGCTCGGGCGACGCTCATCGCGTTGAGTGCCACGGTGACGGAGGGGGATGGGCGCGATAGTGCATGGCAAGGCGCGGTGCGCAATTGGTGGTCGCAAATGGCGGACCAACTGCCGCAGGCCGTGCTCGACGATGCGGAGGTGGGCCTCGCCCTGCAGCGCATGGATCGCGTGCTACATCAGCACGATCCCGACTACGAGCCTGCCTACGTGCCGGACCCGCGGGTCACGGCCCCTACCGAGTCCGATGTGGTGTCTGAGGTCGACTTGTTACAAGAAGACGCGGCCGTAGTGCTGCGGCCGTTGGATAGTACGGCTCACCCGCACGCTAGTCCGATCGGGCGTCTCGCGTTGCGCGGAAAGCGTCTGCGGGTGGGGCGAGTGCCGAGATTTTGGCGCTCGACCCCGCCCGCCTGGGCTTGGCAATGGGGCTGGGATGAGTTCGAAACCCCATGGGTTACCGTCGCGTTTAGGCGTTTAGAGAACACCCTGTGTACGGCACGCCCAGGCGACGATGCTAACGATTGCGTCTTACAAACACTGCGGTGGATGTCCCCCGGCGAGTTCACCATGGGGTCACCTGAAGATGAGCCGGGGCGTCTTGATGACGAAGGCCCCCGTCATCGCGTGGCGCTGACGCGCGGCTTCTGGTTGTTCGACACGCCGGTGACGCAAGGGCTCTGGCAGTTGGTGATGGGCGAGAACCCGTCCCGCTTCCCCTCGCCCGAGCGACCTGTGGAGCGGGTGAGCTGGGACGATTGTCAGGCCTTCATGGATCGATTAAACGATGCCGTGCCCGATATGGCGCTGACCTTGCCCACCGAGGCGCAGTGGGAGTACGCCTGCCGCGCGGGCACTCAGACGGCACTTTGGAGTGGACCGATCGAATTACTGGGGGAGAACAACGCGCCAGCCTTGGATTCGGTTGCGTGGTATGGGGGGAACAGCGGAGTGGGCTTTGAACTCGGGGAGGTGGGCCTTCGGAGCGAGAGTGACCCTTGGTTGGACCCTGCAGAGTGGCCGAACAAGCAGTACGCGTTTGAGCGAGCGGGTTCGAGAGTCGTGCGCGAGAGGGGTGCTAATCCTTGGGGGCTATTCGACACGCTCGGCAACGTCTGGGAATGGTGCGCTGACTACGGTGGTGACGCCTACACGCAGGCGCCCGCCATCGATCCTACCGGTCCGAGCGCCGGCGTCGCCCGCGTCCTCCGGGGCGGGTCCTGGGCGCTTCGAGCGCGCCACGTGCGCTGTGCCTCCCGCGCTGCGTACGACCCGTCTCTCCGCTCCGCCTACCTGGGCTTTCGTTGTGCCCGAGTTCAACCCGGGGCGGAGCCCAGCAGCAAACCGGTGCCCGTGAAGGCGCGCAGGCCGGAGCGGACTGCGGAGCGGTCCAGGCGACGTGCCGGAGCGACCGCGACCGCCTACGAGCGCCTCGATCTGCGCCGAAAGCACCAGTTCGATCTCGCCAACGCGGGGGCGCTACGCCTCCACTCCAGCGAGGCGGACTTGACGCTGCGCTCGATCCGTCGCCCGGAGTGGGCGAGCGCCTTCGGCCGAGATCGGTTCGGTCTCTGGGCGGAGTTTACGTTGCTGGGGAATAGAGGCGCTGCGCAGTTGGTTGTCGACGCACCCCTGCACGAGCTCGCGGCCCGCCCGCACGTGACGCAACGGATGCGCTGGATACCTCCAGGGCAGTTCCTTATGGGGTCCCCCGCCGACGAACCCGGCAGGTTTGACGACGAACTTCAGCATCTGGTGGGCATCACGCAGGGATACTGGCTGTTCGATACGCCGGTTACTCAAGCCCTATGGAGCGTCGTGGTAGGGAAGAATCCCGCTCGGTTTACATCCCCGACGCGGCCGGTGGATTCCGTGTCATGGGAGGACTGTCAGGATTTTCTCGAGCGGATGAATGACGCTACGGAGTTGGCGTTGCGGTTGCCCACCGAAGCGCAATGGGAGTACGCGTGTCGTGCGGGCACCCGTGGCGCCATCTACACCGGTCCAATGGAAGTGCTCGGCGAGAACAACGCCCCGGCGCTCGATGCAATCGCGTGGTACGGGGGTAACTCCGGCGTCGACTTTGACCTGAAGCGTGGCGAGAGCGCGCGCCACTGGCCGCACAGGCAGCACGAGTTTAAGCAGGCGGGTACTCGTGTTGTGAGGCTGAAACAGGCGAATGCGTGGGGGCTGCATGACATGCTCGGCAATGTCTGGGAGTGGTGTGGGGATTGGAATGGCGCTTACTCCGACGGCCCTGCGCAAGATCCCGAGGGACCGAGCGCCGGCGACGCCCGCGTCTTCCGGGGCGGGTCCTGGGCGGATCGAGCGCGCGACGTGCGCTGTGCCTCCCGCCTTGCGGTCGACCCGTCTAGCCGCTTCGACAACCTGGGCTTTCGTTGTGCCCGAGTTCAGATTTAGCGTGCAGACCGGAGGTCTGCCGGGCTCCGGCAAAGGAGCCTTTCGCCCGTGCGCAGCCGGCGAAAGCGTCCATCTGAATGAGGCGCGAAGCGCCACCTTTCTTCACCATCGCGCTCAGGTCGGATGAGGGTGGGATCATCGAGGTGACGCTAGAAAGATCCCGACCAGGCAACAGCGATGGAGTGCGAGAATGCCGATCCAATTCAAGTTCTTCTACATACCGTCGAGCGACCCCGTCAACGCTACCGATGAGCTGAACGCGTTCATTGAACGACACAACGCGCTTACGGTAGAGCATGCGTTCGTCGATCAAGGGGTGAGCAGTGCCTGGAGCGTCTGCGTCCAGTATCACGTGTCCCTTCCGTCGCAAGGTGCGGCGACAGCCACAAATGCGTCTGGAAAACCTAAAAAACCACGGATCGACTATCGCGAGGTGCTCACCAAGGTGCAGTTCCACGTGTTTGCCCTTTTGCGTGATTGTCGCGCGCAATTGGCAACGCGCGAGGGCGTGCCGACTTACGTGATCGCGACCAACGAGCAGTTGGCAGCGATGGTGCGGGGCCGTGTGAACTCCAAGACCACACTTGCAGCGATCGACGGCATTGGCAAAGCGCGCACGGCGAACTACGGCGAACCCATGCTGGCGATCCTTCGTGAACACCACCAGGCACTATGCAACGACCCGGACGATGTGCCTTCGACGCCGGCCAGTGCTGGCGCTGCGACGTCCACGGCAGTGGTCAAAGCGCCGGACGTTGATGAAGCGTAGCGGGGTGACGCTAGAGGAAGTGGCGGCGTTTCCCAATCTGCTGGGGGCTCATGCGCTCGCGGCGAAAGCGAGCCGAGACGCCATTGCAACGGCGGCCTTCGCACGAACGCTGGAGGGCAACCTCATTTCCCTCCGAAACGCCATTCTCGATGGTTCGGTGGAAGTCGGCCGCATGCGCGCGTTCTGGATAAGGGATCCGAAGCGGCGCCTCATTCACGCCCCGGCCTTCGAAGAGCGCGTATTGCACCATGCGCTGATGGCCAAGGTGGGTCCGGTGCTCGAGCGTCGGTTGGTCGACGATACCTTCGCTTGCCGAAAGGGCAAGGGCACGCTCGCTGCGGTAAAGCGCGCGCAGCACCACGCGCGCCGATATTCCTACTACGCGCAGATTGACATCCGTGGCTACTTTCCCAGCATCGACCACGAGGTGCTTAATTGCCTGCTGTCTCGCAACTTGAAGCATCCGGGCGTGCGCCACTTGTGTGCGCGGATCATCGATGGGCATCACGCAACGCCGGGTTGCGGTCTGCCCATTGGTGCCCTCACCTCCCAGCATTTTGCTAATGCCTATCTCGCGAGCCTTGATCGATTCCTTGCCGACGATCCTAATGTGCGCGGTATGGTGCGCTACATGGATGATGTTGTGTGGTGGTGCGATGGCCGCCGAGAGGCGCGCAGCGTACTTCGGCAAGTTATCGCATTTGCTCAAGAAGTCCTGAAGCTGAACGTCAAGCAACCCGCGCGACTGGGTCCTTCAGCGCGAGGGTTATCCTTCTGCGGTTACCGTATCACTCCAGCGCGCTTGTCCCTGTCCAAGCGCACGCGGAAACGATACGTAGCCAACCGACGCGAGTGGGAGCGGTCTTACGCGGCCGGTGAGATCGTTGGAGGAGAGCTGCAGCGTGGTATGCAGTCCGTTGTGAGCGCGACGGTGCATGCGGATGCGCGCGGCTGGCGATGCGCGCAAATGTTACGTTCCCCTGTATCTTTTGACGCCTGAAGCGGCTACTGTCACCGCACCGGTCTGAGGTCGAGCGCCGGCGACGCCCGCGTCATCCGGGGCGGGTCCTGGGCGAATCAAGCGCGCAACGTGCGCTGTGCCTACCGCAATGCGAACGACCCGTCTAACCGCAACGACAACCTGGGCTTTCGTTGTGCCCGAGCTCACGCCCGAGTCCCACCCAGGGAGGGGGGCTTGAACAGACTTCGGTCCGGGCCACCGGTGTTTACTCAGTCGCTCGGTTGGCAAAAGCGAAGCGGCCGCCGGTGTGTTAGTAGCGTCAACCGTGACGCGAACGCTCACCGGCCGGCACCCTCTACCCTCAATTCTACGGTTGGTGTCCAGCTAGCGCAGTCCCTATCATACGATGCCATGAGCACTGCGATTGATCCCGCCAAACACCCCCTCGTGAATGGGGGGTGCCCGCAATGGGCGGATGGAGTGGGGGAGGACGCGTTCGGTCCTTTCGCCGAGTTGCGGTTTGTTCATGAGGGGCAAGATGGCGTTCAACGCCTGCGGTGGATACCTCCAGGCACCTTTCAAATGGGAGCCGGCGCCGACGACCGGGAAGCGTACGATCGCGAGAAACCCCAGCACCAGGTAACGCTGACCCAAGGCTATTGGCTGTTCGATACGCCGGTCACGCAAGCCCACTGGATTTCCGTGATGGACGAAAACCCGTCGAAGTTCGACGGAACAAGTCACCCAGTGGAGCACGTGAGCTGGCATGACGCGCAGACGTTTCTCAACCGCCTCAATGAGCAACGCTCAGGGCTAGTGTTGTCGCTTCCAACGGAAGCACAGTGGGAGTACGCGTGTCGGGCAGGGAGTGATACCCCCCGCTATGGCGATCTTCGGGACATCGCCTGGTACTCGCAAAACAGCAAGCGTAAAACCCATCCGGTGGCGACGCTAGCGCCGAGCCGGTGGGGTCTCTACGACATGCTAGGCAACGTCTGGGAGTGGTGCGCGGACGGCTTACGCCGCTATTCCGAGGATCCGGCTCTCAATCCTGCGGACGTGAGCGCCGGCGACGCCCGCGTCATCCGGGGCGGGTCCTGGGCGCTTCGAGCGCGCTACGTGCGCTGTGCCTGCCGCTATGCGCTCGTCCCGTCTCTCCGCTACGGCACCCTGGGCTTTCGTTGTGCCCGAGTTCAAACCTAGCCCCGGTACTGGTCCTCAGGCCGGTCTGGGCTGCGCAGCGGACGTCGCCCCGGCGGAGCCGGGCGTACGGGAGCGGTCGAGCGAGTAGCAACCCGCCTGCACGGTGAAGGCCTCGAACACATCGAGACGCCTAATTGAGCCGTTGCCGTTCACGTCGCGCCGATCATCTGGCTCATCCGCCGCCGTGCTGAAGGTGATTGCGAAAATTAGGGCACCCGCCGTGATCGGTCGGATTCTGAGTCACTTGAATGAGTTTGGGGAGAACGCTGCTGTGACGGACGGGGCTGCAAGGTCCGCCGGCGCAGTGGTGGGTGGCGAGGAGACCAAGGGAATCCCGAGCGCCGTCCGCGGGTCTCTCGAAAGGTGGTTGGCGAGACGGGGCGTGACGTGATCACCCGCATGCCAAGTGGCGCGCTCGCGCTGCTGGTCGCCTGGGAGCTCTCGGCCTGCGCAGGCCTGCCCAGCGCACGACACGCGCAATTCCAATCGACCCTCCCCGTCGACGCGGAGCGCTTCGGCCCCAGGCCTGACCTCGTGGACGAGGTCGCCGTCTTCGCCTTGAGCGAGGAGCAACAGCACGTGTTCCTCGAGTACTTCCACCAACCCCTTCGCCAGGCCACACCGCCCCACGAGCGCGTGCACGACTACCTGCTGCATGTCACCGGCGCCTTCGACTTCCACAACGACACCCGCACCGCCTCGCAGGCGCTGGGTCGGCGTCCGGCAACTGCCTCTCCCTGGCTATCCTCACCACCGCGTTAGCTGACCTGGTGGAGATCGATGTCGATACTACCAGCTAGTGGACGGCAGGCCCGTGTTCGAACAGCGCGGCGACATCGTCTCCCGCGGCGTGCACTTACGTAGCATCCTCCACGACCCACGCTGGCAAAAGGTCACCGACGGCACCTCGGGCGCACGCCGGCTGCGCATCCGCTTCGACTACTGCCCCGAGGACGGCGAGCGCGTTCGCCTCATCGGCAACCTGCCCTACGAGTCCTGGGTGGCGGCGGGGCGCGAGGCGATGGCCGCGGGCGAGCACCGGGAAACCGCGCGCTACTTCGCGCAAGCGTTGGGCATCGCCCCCTGCCTGCACGAAGCGCACGCCCAGCTAGCCATTGCGTACCTGCACAGGGGCAAGCGCCAGCGCGCGGAGCAGGCGCTTGGATTGGCTTTGGAGAACGCGCCCCGCCGCAGCACGCGATCGCTCTACGAAGCGAAGCTGGCGGTGCTGGACCGCAAGGCCGGCACGTCCTAGGCGAGGTCCCGGGCGCCACCGTCGTGCGCCCGGAGCCTATCGCCAGGCTTAGTCCACGTTACCCAGGATGATGATCCGAATCGGGTCGGCAGGGTCCGCCTGCAGCCCGGCGGCGACGCAGTCGAAGGTGGCGAGGCCGTCGTTGATGAGCACGGTCTGGCCCGTCGCCTGGTTGGTGCAGCTCACCGTGGCCACGGTGGCCCCGAACACTTCGCCGCCGACGGGATCGACCGGCGGTGCGTTGGCGCCCGTGCCGATCAGCAGCACGCGGACATCCGGTTCGTCTTCATCGTTCGACGCCACCGAGACCACGCCGATGGCGCGGCCGTTGAGCGACGGCGCGAACACGGCATCGAAGCTGCACTGACCACCGGGCGCGAGCACGGCCAGCGAACACGTGTCGTTGCTGAGCGTAAAGGCGGGGTTCGTGGACTGCAGCGTGTTGGTGATCACGAGATCCGCATCGCCCACGTTGGAGACCTGAATCGTGCGCGATGCCGACATGTCGCCCACGTCCACCGTGCCGAAGTTCACCCGGTCGGGCACCACGTCGATGTCCGGCGCGCCGAAGCAGGAGCCGAAGATGCACTGGAGGTTCACGGAGTAGGAGCCGGTCTCGTTGATGCCGGAGTCGAACATGGCCATCGTGTAGGTGCCGGTCTGGGTCAGCGAAAGCTGCTCGAAGGTGCCTGAGTTGTTGGGCGGAATGAGCGTGGTGATGAGCACGCCATCGGGGCCATAGACCTCCAGGAAGGGGTCGAGGGCGGCGTTGTCGAGATCGGTCGCGGTGATGCGAATCGTGTCGCCGCTCACGCCGGTGAAGGCGATGATGTCGCTGTCGGCGATGGGTGAGATCGTATCGACGATGGTCTCGTCGTAGCCGATGGACACGGCCGTCGGCGGCAGCGGGAACAGTTGCTGGGCGGCGACCGTGTAGTTGCCGGTCTCCGAGTCGCCGATGTCGGAGGCGATCAGCGTGTAGGTGCCGGTGCTGTCGAGGGTGGCGGTGGCGCGGGTGCCGCTGAAGTTCGGGGTCACCAGGCCGAGCAGGGGATCGCCGTTCGGGAGGCGTACGTCCACGAAGGTGTCCTGGGCGGCGTTGTCGCGATCCGACGCGCTGAAGATCACCGTGATGCCCGCCGTCCCCTCGAAGGAGAACACGTCGCTGTCGCCGGCGGGCGAGAGGCTCGCTTCTACCTCGCAGTCGACGCACACCTCCACGGTCTCCGGTGGCAGGGGCGAGAGGCGCTGCAGGGCGATGTGGTAGCTGCCGACCTCGTTGTTGCCCGCGTCGGAGACCAGCACGCTGACCGTGCCGTCACACGGGCCGTCGAACTCTAGGGAGGCGCCCGCCTGGTTGGGCGTGCTGATGACGTCGAAGGAGGTGCCCACGCAGTCGAAGAGCTCGGCCACGGGGTCAGCGGCGGCGTTGTCACGGTCGACGAGGGTGAGGCGGTAGCGCTCCAGGGTGCTCGCCTCCAGGGTGAAGACGTCCGTGTCGCCGGCTGCTTCGATTTCACAGCTGAAGATGTCGCCGACGACGAGCGCGGTGGTGGGGGCGTCGGGGTCGCAGGGGGTGAGCTCGTCCGCCAAGGCCGCACCTCCGCTCTGCATCATGACCCAAGCCGCGGCAGCGGCCAGGGCGCGCGTGCTGCGCCGAAGTCGTTGATTGTCCATCACATCCTTCTCCTTAAACTCGCTCTAAGGTGGTGAGGCGCTCCTCCCCTACTCCTTCTCTGCGTAGAACGCCGATGAATCGCGCAAGCAATTTGCTTGTTAGCACTGGTGCGACGCATCAGTCCCCCGGGACTTGATTGCGACGTCAGGCGAGGTGAATGATGGGGCTCATGCAGGTGCTGATAGCCCGGAGGTAAGGATGGCCGACGGTTCGAAGGGCCCTGAAGAGGCGGCCGCCGCAGCGCTGGCGGCGATGAGCTACGAAGAGCTGCGGCGCATCGCCAGCCGCCTGATGCGAGCCGAGCGCGAGGGGCACACGCTGCGCGCCACCGCCCTGGTGCACGAGGCCTTCATCAAGCTGGCGCAAGACGAGGCGCGTCGCTACGCCTCGCCTCTCCACTACGTGCGCACGGCCGTGCGCGCCATGCGCCACACGCTGATCGATTATGCGCGTCGAACGGCCAGTCAACGCCGTGACTACGGTCTGCGCGTAACCCTCGATGAGGCCCACGGCTGCGAACGCTCACCACCGCTAAGCCTCCTGGAGCTGTGCGAGGTGCTGCAGCAGCTCGATGAGGTGCGCCCCAAGCTTGCGGCCGTGTTCGAGCTGCGCGCGCTCGGCGGCTTGAATGTGCGCGAGTGCGCGGAGGCGCTCGGCATCAGTCAGCGCACGGTGAATACCCGCTGGGAGGCGGGTCGTGCTTGGGTGGCCGACAGGCTTTCTGCCTCGGTGCTATGAGCGACGATACGCGAACGGATCACCTATGTGATCTGTTCGTACGAGCGGCTAGCCTCGACGACGATGCGCTGGGCCCGTTTCTGGATGCGCATTGCGATACGCCGGCGCTGCGCGAGGAGTTGTCGCGCTTGCTCGCTGCGCGGCACGATGCCGCTGTTCGCTTTCCGTCGTTAGGTCCGTTCGAGTGTGCGCAGCACGACACCCTGCCGACCCTCGAGCGCTACGATCTCCTGCGTCCCCTGGGTAAGGGCGGGCAAGCGCGGGTGTACCTCGCCATGCAGCACGAGACGGAACGTCTGGTGGCGGTCAAGCTGCTCGCGCCCCTGGGCGCGGAGACGACGCGCCACTTGCTCCAGCCCGAGCCGGTGCTCCAGGCCACGACTGCCCATCGCAACGTTGCGGTCATCCACGAGGCGAGCGTTGAGGACAGCGCGGTGCCCTACATCGCCATGGAGTATGTGGAGGGGCCGTCGATCGATGTCTTCTGCGATGGCGAGCGCTTGGCGATCCCCGCGCGCTTGCGGTTGTTCTTGGATGTGTGTGCTGGGGTGACCCACGCCCATCGGCGTGGGGTGCTCCATCGTGATATCAAGCCGAGCAACGTGCTGGTCTCGCGCAGTGATGGTCAACCCTGCCCGAAGCTCATCGACTTTGGCATTTCCCGCAGCGTAGGCAGCACCTCGTCGAGCGTCAGCGATCCCTGGGTGAGCGGCACGCCGCCCTATTGGAGTCCTGAGCAAGCCGCCGGCGCGTACGCGCTGACCGTGGCCAGCGACGTGTATTCGCTGGGCATACTGTTGCTGGAGCTGCTAACCGGTCCCCTTCCGCGGGAAGGTGCGGTGGGGCAGGCGAGTGATCGTTTGCGTCAGCTAGCGCCCCAGGAGTTGGCCGCGCGTGCCAGCGAACGCGGGTTGGAGAACCGGGCGCGGCTGATCCGCCAGGTGACCGGGGATCTCGATTGCATCGTGCTCCGCGCTACGGCCCATGACCCGGACCTGCGCTACGCCACGGTCGCGGCGCTCGCGCAGGACATCAACCGCCACTTGGCGCGGCGTGCCGTGAGTGCACGTCCCCCTTCGCTCGCCTACGGCCTGAGTAGGACCGTTGCGAGCCATCGTCGTGCCTTTCTCGTGGCGGGTGCATTCGTACTAACCGCTGTGGTGGCGACCGTGTCACTGCTGCAGGAGCATCGCAACGCGCTGCGGGCGACGCGCGCTGCACAGCTCGCCGAGGCGAGTGCGGCAGCGGACTCGGCAAGGGCCCAGGCGGTGACGGAGCTGCTCATAGACATCTTCGAGGAGGCGGACCCTTCCGCCACGCGCGGGGCCTCGATCACCGCCGCCGAGGTGTTCGAGACCGGTGCGACTCGGGTCCTGCAGCGGCTCGCCGACCAGCCGAGCACGCAGGCCACGCTGCTCGATGCGATTGGGCAGGTGTACCGCAGTTTGGCGCTCTACGGGCGGGCCCGTGAGATCGCCACCGAGGCCGTGAGCGTGCGTCGCGAACTCGAGCCAGACGATGCCGCCTACGCCGAGAGCGTTCGCCTGCTCGGCCTCGCGGAGTTCGGGAGCGGCCGCTACGAGGACGCTCTCGCCAGCCATCGCGAAGCGTTGGCCCTCAACGAGCACCTGTTCGGTCGCGAGAGTGCGGCGTACGCCATCAATCTGCACAACCTTGGCGTGACGCACCTACAACTTGGCAGCCTCGAGCCGGCTCTGGAGGTGCTCGAGCAGGCGCTGGTGCTGAAGCGTCGCCACCTGCCGCCGGCGCATGATTCTCTTGCGGAGACGCTCACGGCGGTAGGCTCTGCCCATCGTCGGCTAGGTCACTACGAGGAGGCGCGCGCCGCATTCGAGGATGCGTTGGTGCTGCGCCGTGCGCTCGGTCAGGACATTCACCGCGACACGATGCTGTTGCTCTCCAATCTTGGCGCCACCGCCAACAACCTCGGTGACCACGCCACCGCCGAAGCCTACCTTCGCGATGCGCTCGCCATGCACGAGGTGATCTATGGCGAGCGCAATCACCATCATGTGGGGGCGGTGTTGTCGAAC
The DNA here is from genome assembly GCA_039193195.1 of Pseudomonadota bacterium. Classification (NCBI taxonomy): domain Bacteria; kingdom Pseudomonadati; phylum Pseudomonadota; species Pseudomonadota bacterium. The sequence goes on along the minus strand of JBCCWS010000055.1, from coordinate 5,697 downwards.
CTTGGAGCGGCGCTCGCTGCCCAGGATGAACTCGACGCCGCCGGCGGCGCCTTGCGTGATGCTGTCGGAAGGTTACGCGGGTTGCTCGGTGCGGCGCACCCGGATGTCGCTTTCGTCCTGTTGAACCTGGGGTCTCTCGAGCTACGTCAGCAGCAGGCAGGTGCAGCGCGAGGGCACCTGGCGGAGGCGCTTGAGATCCTGGAGCAGACGAAGCTTCAGCAGGTGGTGCACTACTGCATTGTGCGGGCGAGTTTGGCGATGGCGCTCATGGACGAGGGCGACCTGGCAGGGGCGGAGGCCCACGCCCAGGCTGGATCTACCTGTGCGCGTGCGCAGTTGCCTGAGGGGCACCGGTGGGTGGCGATTGCAGACTCGGTGCTCGCGGGGGTGTGGCTGCGCCAGGGGCGCGCTGGGGAGGCCGTGGGTACACTGCAGCAAGCGGTCGCAATACTGGAGATGATCTCTGGGACACCGGGTTGGCGAGTTCAGCGAGCGCAGGCCGATCTGGGGCGAGCGCGATCCGAGAGCAGGGATCGGCAATTGGGTTGCGCCATCGACGACCCATAGCACGTTCGCGAAGCGAGTCCGATCCTATGAGGCTGATCAACCTGCCGGCGGGTCAATCAGCAGCTGGGGAATCACGCCTTCGGTGAACAGCCAAGGGGGGCCGAATACTGCGATGACGAGGTAGATCGCCGCCACGGCTATCCACCAGCCGCGGCGGTGCTGGCCGCGAGAGCGCCAACCCTCTTGGGCCGAGCTTACTCTTTGGAGTTCTTCGTCGAGTCTCGGCACTGGTAGGCCTTAGACATGGGGGCGAGTTGGCGACCTAAGGACACTAGGCGTCCGCCAGGGTCAGCGCGCTCGGCGCCGATGAGTATGTCGTCGATGCCATCGCCGTTGATGTCGCCGATGCCGGACACGACCTTGGCGGCACCAGGCGCGCGGGTTGCGAGATTCACCCCTTCGCTGCCATCACCCGTTGGCAACCTGGCCAGCTCGAACACGGCTGGAAACTCGCCTGCGAACGCGGCGGCGCTGATTAACAGCAAGCTCGCTGCTACTGCGGGGAGTTGAGGTCGGCGTGGTGCCGGCGATGCCAGTGTCGCTGCGCCGTAGGTTGAGGGTTGGGGAGTGATTGCTAGTGGGCCGCTTGGTAAACCGGCGAAGGGCTGCTGGATGCGCGCCTTGAGGCCTAGCCCGTACGCTGCGAATTGACGATCGTCGGTACGAGGCAGACCGGGAGGGGGGCGGCGCGCTGGCGTACTCGGGGTCCCGCCGCGTACCCACGGACTGAGCGAGTCATCGCTCATCGGGTGGTTCGGATGCGCCCGCGCCGGCACATCCGAACCCGGTCGGCTCCGAGCCCTAGCGCGCCTGACTGAACCGCGCCTGCAGGGCCTCAACGGCTCCCTGCGGGTCGATCACCTTCAAGCCATCCTTCTCCTCGCTCGCCGTGCCCTCGATCAGGCGGCGAATCTGAGCGACGCCAGCCTCAGGCGCCATCGCCCACAGCTTAGCGGCGAGGTTAGTCACCTGCGGCGCCGCCAGCGACGTGCCAGAGAGCAGCAATTCCGAACCGCCCGGCGCCACCGTCGGCACGTTCTTGCCGTTGGCGTAGACATCGATCGACTCGCCGTAGCTGGTGAAGTGGGCCGGCTCCAGCGCCACGTCGACGGCGCCCACGGTCATCACGTTCGGCAGGTCGATGCCCGCCGGAAAACTCTTCACGAAGTTGACGTTCTCATCTTCGTTGCCGGCGCCCGCCACGAAGAGGATCTCCGGCGCCGACTGGAAGGCTTCGATGGCCGCCGCGTTCATGGTGGCGAAGATGGCGCTGGCGCGGTCGCGACGCGTCTCCTCGTCCGGCTCGGCCGCCTCCAACGTGCGCTCGATCATCGGCGTAGAGATGCGCCAGCTCAGGTTGGCCACCTTGACGCCCGCGCGTTGGAAGTGCGCGACCGTCGACTTCAGGTGCTCGACGACGTTCGCCGCGAAGGCCTCATCGAAGGGCGCTGGGGTGGCCTGCACCTTGGCGTCGAAGCGCGAGTAGGTGAGAACGGCGGCGGGGTTGTCCATTTGCGCCGTGTACGCGGTGGCGGTGCCGTGGAGGTAGAGGCCGATGCGGCCCATCTGCAGCTGGAAGGGAGCGACTTGCTCGGCGGTTAGCGACGTCATGGCCTGGCGATAGGCGCTGGCGTCCTCGCTGTCGATGCCAGCGAGGATGTCGAAGCGGCCCTTCACGAAGCCGATCAGGCTGTCCATGGACTGCAGATCGCCCTCGGGCATGGGGCGCAGGGCGCCCGTGGACGGTAGATAGTCCGTGTCGTAGGCCACGCCGTGGATGTCGTCGATGAAACCGTTGCCGTCGTCGTCGCGGCCGTTGCGCGTCTCGTTGGGGTTCACCCAACGGTTCTGGAACAGGGACATGTCCGTGCCGCTGTCCCAGATGCCCACGGTCACGGGCGTGAGCGAGGGGGATGACGCGAGGGCGACCTGGCGCTCGCTCCACCGATCGACCTTGCTAACTTGAGCGGCGGCGAGGCGTTCGCCGATCGCCTCGGCGATCACCGTGCCCAAGGGCAGGTAAAGGGCGGTTTCGCTCACGGCGAGGATCTGGGCGGCGAAGTCGCGGTCGACGGTCATGTCCGCTTGCGCGGCGCGCAGGTCGTAGGAGCCCTCGAGGGAGCCGCGCAGGAGGGCGGGGGTGAGCACGTCGAAGGAGCTCTTCACCTGGCGCAGCGTGTCCTGGGCGAGGCTGAGGTCCATGGCGTTGAGGCGTGCATTCAGGGCCTTGGCGAAGGCATCCTGTAGGTGCTGTTCGCTGGCATCCGTCGTGCCGGCTGCCTTGGCGGCTTCGATGTAGGCGCTTGGGATGAAGCCCGCGGTCTCGCGGGCCGCGTCCTTATCTTCTAGGGCGCGAATCTGCCCGATGAGTGCCAGGGCATCGTCGAAGCGACCCTCCAGGATGGCGATTCGTCGCAGGTGACCCAGGAGGTTGCGACGGGTGCCGGCGTCGGCGATGTCGTGCTGGTCGAGCACGCGCTGCACGTCTTGCTCCAGTGCGTCGCGGAGGGTGTCGAAGGCGACGCCGCGATCGAGGGCCAGCAGGCTGGGGGCGGCGTCGAGGGCAAACTCCGTGCGCGGCAGGTCCGCGGCGCTGGTCACCTTCGTGCGCGCGTCAGCCGCGATCGAGGCGAGGGGCAGGGCGCACAGGGCGGCGATGGCGAGCGCTCGCTGGAGCGGGTGCATGGTGACGATCGGGTCTGACATAGTTCGGTCCTCTCGAGTGGGTGGCATTAGCAAGCTGATCCGGCAGTCGCTGGTGCGGCCGCCGGATTTCACTCGCAGTGTCGAGGCCGACCCTGTCTCGGTGATGTCCCGGGTGTATCCGCAGCCACAGGGTCGGACACAATCGAGATACCTTCGCGCGGTACAACGCCAACCCTATGAAGCAAGTAGTGATCGTTGACGACGATCGCGGGATCCGCGATGCGGTCGGGGAGTACCTGACGCGCCACGGTTTGACCGTGCGCGCCGCCGAGGACGCGTCGGGCCTCGACGCCCTGCTCGCCGAGGCGCCGGCCGACCTGATCATCCTCGACCTGATGATGCCGGGGGAGGACGGTCTCTCCGTGTGTCGACGGCTGGGACCGGAGGGCCCGCCGATCCTGATGCTCTCGGCCCTGGGCGAGACCACCGATCGCATCGTGGGCCTGGAAATCGGCGCCTCGGACTATCTGGCGAAGCCCTTCGAACCGCGCGAGCTGCTCGCCCGCGTTCGCGCCCTGTTGCGCCTAACGGAGCGCGAAAGTGCCGACAGCCCGCCCGAGGGTGGGTCCTTCACCTTCGCCGGGTGGACCGTGGACCGTGATGCGCGCCACTTGCTCAGCCCGTCAGGCGAGCGCACGACCCTCACCGCCGGTGAGCTTGCGGTGTTGATGGCGTTCCTCGAGCGGCCACAACGTTTGCTCACCCGCGACCAACTGCTCGATCTGGCCCGAGGCCGGGACGCCGAAGGTTTCGATCGCGCCATCGATCTCGCCGTCTCCCGCTTGCGGGCGAAGCTGAAACCCGATGGCACGCGTCTGATCGAGACCGTGCGCGGCGAGGGCTACCGGTTCACCGCGAAGGTAGAAGGCAGGTGAGCGCGCCAGCCGTCACACCTCGCGGAAGATCGGCGTTCGTCGCCGTTCTCAGCGTGATACTGGCCACGGCGTTGGTGGTGCAGATCGTTGGCTTCGTCATCGTGTTGACGACGCCCACGCCGACGGCCGCCCACGCGAGCCTGACCACCGTGGCGGACTTGCTCCGCGACGGTGCGCTCACAACCCCCGTGGATCTACGCCGGCGGACGGCGTCAGGGCCGCCCAGCGGCCAACGATCACCGCTGATGGAGCTGGCCCTCGCCGAGCTCCTCGGTGTGCCGGCCGAGCGCTGTCGCGTCGTCTGGCTCGAGCGGCACCGCGACGACTTCGAGATCAAGCTCCAGGTGATCGCCGACGGCGAGGCTCAGACCTACGCCAACGATCCGATGCTCCTCTCGCCCGACCAGGCGGCGCTGACCGAAGGTGTCCTCGCTGCCTTAGTGTCGCCGGCGGTCAAGCTACCGGCCTACCGGGCGGCGGCGCTGGGCGAGGATGGGGCGTGGGCGATCGTCGATCCCGTGCGGCCGCTGTTCGTGGGGTGGCGCGTGCGCATGATCGCCGCCTTCGCCCTGGTGTTGCTGGCCCTCGTGCCGGTCGCCTGGTGGGTGGCGAGGCGCCTGAGCCAACCCATGCGGGCGTTGGCCCAAGCGGCCGCGAACATCGATCTGTCGGATGATCGCCCGACCGCCCTGCAAGGTCCTGCGGAAGCGCGCGCTGCGGCCGAGGCCCTGGACGCCATGCGCGCCCGCCTGCGCGCCCAGGCCAGTGATCGCGAGCGCGTGGTGGCGGCGATGGCCCACGACTTAAGAACACCATTGACTACCCTTCGCGTGCGCGCGGAGACGGCGCCGGAGCCCGATCGAATGCGCATGGCGGAGGAGATCGCCCGCATGGATCGCATGATCGGCGACGTGCTGGCCTACACCCGCGGGGCGGCGGGCGTGCGGGCGAAGGAGTCGGTGGATCTGCTGGCGCTCGTGCGCGCGGCGGTGGATGAAGCCGCCTTGCGCGCGCCGGCCCGGCTCGCCGATGCGCCGGCCGAGTGCACCGTCCAGGGGGAGCCCCTGTCCTTGCGCCGCGCGCTCTGCAATCTGATCGATAACGCCCAAAGCTACGGCGAGGGCGCAGACGTATCCCTCGCGTGCACCCCCACTGAGGTGACGCTGACGGTGGCAGACCGCGGGCCCGGCATCGATTCCGATGATGCCGAGCGCTTGCTGGAGCCCTTTCAGCGCGGGGAGGCGTCGCGCTCGCGAGCGACCGGCGGCGCGGGCTTGGGGCTCAGCGTGGCGCGTGATACGGCGCGCGCCCACGGCGGGAGTGTGGTGCTGCGCAATCGCGACGGCGGCGGTCTGGAGGCTGTGATGGTGCTGGCGCGCTGAGGGCGCCAGCACCGCCGCTCGAGCGGTCTAGCCTGCTTTATTCATGAGGTGTGGCGTTGAGCCCCTGAGATGAGATCGTAGGGCGTTGACCGCAGCTGAGCGAGTGCCTGTGAGGCGTTCTCAGGGTTGAGGCCGGCGTTTTCCGAGTGTTGGGGTCGCTCATGCAG
>JBCCWS010000054.1 GCA_039193195.1 Pseudomonadota bacterium | reverse complement strand
CGGGGGCCCGGCATATATAAACAATTTTACAAAACCCCCCCCCGCAGTAGGTGTGTACATAAATAAAAAAACCCGCCCCCCGCCAAAAACCCCCGCCTCACAAAACAACAACCAACTAAAAACTCCGCACACTACTAGCGAGGCGCCCTTTGGGAAACGAAGGTGGGGGGCCGCGCACGTGGTGGCGGTGGCGAGCGCCTATCCGCGGCGGTTTGCTAGGCTTGAGAACGTAGTCTTTCACGTCACCCTGGATGACGCACTCGCGGTGAGGCACTTCGGAGATTCGGATCCCGTGCTCGAGAACTTCCACCCTTTTCTGCACGTTTGGCAGACAGCGGGGGCGGTGGCTGCCCTCTTTTCACCCGCCTGGTTCCTGCGCGGCGCGAAGGGCCAATTCATCTTCTGGCGTATCGACGCCCGCGCAGTGATCGGCGTGCAGGTGCAGGCGGCCGCGCAAGCCGATCCCGGGAGCTATCGTGGGGCGTTAGGGGGCGAGGCGTTCGCTTCCTCGGGTCAACGAAGGTCGCTCTCCCGTGGAGAGTTGCCTTGAGCTGGGTAAGTCGGGTGGGCCGCACCGCGGCCATCGCGTGCCTACTCGCCAGTGGCCTCGCCAGTGGCGATTCGACGGTACAACGTGCGCCGCGAGAGGCCTCCGCCCCTGCGCTGACCACGGTGATCCTCGTCCGTCATGCGCAGAAGCGCCGTTTGCCCGCAGACGACCCACCCTTGACCGCAGCAGGCCGTGCTCGCGCTGAGGCGATCGCAAGCCTACTCGCTCGCGCTGAGGTCACTGCATCCGTCGACGCCGTTTACGCCTCGCCGTTTCAACGAACACGCCAGACCGCGGAGCCCCTGGCGGCGCGTGCGGGGGTGCCGATCAGTGCTTACGACCCCCGCGATAGCGAAGCACTCGCCGAACGCGTGTTGGAAGATCACGCAGGGGGCACGGTGCTCGTGGTGGGACATAGCAATACCTTGCCAAGTCTGGTGGATGCATTCGGTGGTGAGCGTGCGGTGCCGCCGATCGAAGACGAAGAGTACGACAACCTCTACATAGTTACGGTCCCCGCATCCGAAGGACAGTCATCAGTGCTGCGCCTGACGCTGCCGCCCGCGGACGAGCACACGTCAATCCCTAGCCTGTCCGCCTTGGCGGCGACCCAGGCTTGGCACCTGGTTAAGGCTGAGTTTCTCGACGGACACGCTGTGAGCGGCGAGCCGTGGGAGACGGCCTACGCCGAGTACCTGGCGCCGCTGCCGAGCCATGCAGACCGCACTGAGGCGAGCGCGGCGATCAATGCGATGCTCGCTGGGCTCGCCACCTCCCACACGAGTCACTACACGCCGCGGGATACGGCGTGGTTTCAGCTACTCGGCATCTTCGGTGACCAGTTCCCAGCCTTGCGTGCGCGGCACTTCGCGCAGGACGGCGGCGAGGTCAGCTACGAGGGGTTACCGATCGCCGTGCGTCGGCTGAACGGGCGAGTGTTCGTGAGCGGTCTCTATCGCCCCGCGCAGCTTGCCGGTGACGAGTTGTTGTTGGTGGGCGATGAACTGCTCACCGTGGATGGAGACCCCTTCGATGAGATCGAGCCCTTCCGGGGCAAAGCCGGGCAAGTGGTCACCTTGAGCGTACGACGTTCGCCGCAAGGCAGAGCGATTCCCGTGCTCGTGCGCGTTGAGCGCTTACGCCCTGCGCGGATGTTCCTCGATGCGGTGCGGGCAGGCGCGCAGGTCCTCGAACCCACGCCAGGCGTACCCATCGCCCACGTGCGGATGTGGTCATACGCCGGCGTCGAGTATCACGATGCGCTGCGCTCCCTCCTACGGCAGCCCCCATTTGCCGAGGCACAAGCCCTAGTGCTCGATCTGCGTGGGGGCTGGGGTGGGGCGGATCCCTCTTACGCGGACTACTTCCTGGCGCGCACGGCCACCTTGAGCATGCGCGCTCGGTCGGGGGTAACCACCGCCTATAACGATCATTGGGTCAAGCCCCTGGTGCTGCTGGTCGATGGTGGTACGCGCAGCGGCAAGGAAGTCTTGGCGCACACGATGCAGGCTCACGGTGTGCCCGTGGTAGGGGAGCGCACAGCAGGTGCAGTCACCGCCGGGCGGCCATTCCTGTTGCTTGATGATTCACTGCTCTACTTAGCCGTGGCTGCGGTCACGGTGGACGGGCAATCCCTGGAGGGGCAGGGCGTCGTTCCGGACATCGTGGTGGATCGAGGCCTGGCCTACGCCGCCGGTGCTGATCCGCAGTTGGCGCGTGCCATCGCTCTCGCACAGGCCTCTATCCAAGTCGGTGAGGCGCCGCAGCGCTGAGCGCCGGGCGGAGCACGCCGTCCTTGTCGACGGCGGACCCGCGGGTCTCAGTCCTCGCGACGAATCAGAGGCCGTCGTAGATGCGCTTACTGAACATCGAGGCGATCTGAGCGTCGCTCAGCTTCATCGCCTTCATGGCACGCTTCACCTCTGCCATTTCGAGCATGCCGTCACCGTTTTTGTCGATCGCGTCAAAGTGAACCGCGAAGAACGGCTTGAAGCCAGGTGCGCTGAGTGGATCGGCGAAGTTCATGACCTCCAGCTTGTCGATCATGCCGTCGTCGTTGGCGTCAGCCTTCTTCAGTACCGAAGTCCAGTCATCGGCCAACGCGGGCGCCGTCAGTGCAAGGGCGGTGGCAGTAGCAGCAGCCAGCAGGGGCAGGATGCGTTTCATTGGATGTCTCCTTGTTGAATCAACGATGCAGGGCTTGTCGTCCGCTCTCACCAAAGTGACAGGACGCAGCGTAGGTGCACCGACCGGTTGCATGGCCATTGCAATAAGTTACGGCGGGCGGTGAAGGCTCGACGTATGAGGGCCGGTCGCGCCGCCCGAATCAAAGGACCTCTAGAGTCGCTTCGTGGGGCAATGCGCCGACTTTTCTGCTGCGATCACGCCCTACTGGTCGATAACTAACTGATTCTCCGAAGCTTCATCCCTTTGATAGCTCAGGAGTATCGACTGAATGGATATAATCGATTTCTCTTCTCAAAGGGCCTCCTCCAAGATGGTTCACACATTCCCGGTGGCAACCACGCAGTTCAGTCGCCACCTAGCAAAATGACTTAGGAGATAAGCCCATGTCCAACGCCATCCGTTTCGCTGCCATCTCTTTGATCCTCGCCGGTAACGCCTTTGCCGATGATGTGGCGGGCGCAATCGATCCGGGCCAGAAGAGCCAGCGCGTGTCCCTGTCACCGGCTCAGCAGATCGGTGCCCCCTGGACCATAAACGACTACGTCGCCGTACGTGATGCAGGGCCCCAGCGCATCGTCATCTCCGCGGGCACAGAGCGCATCCTTGAAGAAGCGGCGCGCTCGCTCTGAGCGGCATCCTTGGGGCAGGCCTTGATCGGGCCTGCCCGGCGCTGCACCGGCCTCCCTTTCTTGAGATGCGAAGCCGGCAGCCTAGGGCGCTGCTGTCGCCATGGCCCTCGTGCTAGCCTCGCCCGCTCGAGTTTCGCCGAGGTAGAGGCGCGTAGTGACCTTCCAGGTGATGCAAGTTGTCGGATGGTGGGCCCTCGGCGCCCTGTTTGGCGCCATGGTGTTCTTCCCGGCCGTGGTCGCACCGCGCGTGTTTCGCGCGCTCGATGGTGAGTCCGCCGGTAACTTTCTGCGCGCGCTATTCCCCGGGTACTACCTCTTCATGATCGTGAGTGCCGCAATCGCGGCGGTCTGCTTCCATGCTCGGGTGGCGGTGGCCTTCGGTCTGCTTACGGTGGCGCTATCCACCCTGCTCGTGCGCCAGCTCCTGGTGCCGTTGATCAACGCGGCGCGCGACGCCCAGCTGGCTGGGGATACTCAGGCGGGCGCTCGCTTCCAGCGTGGGCACCGGGTGTCGGTGGTGATCAACATGGCGCAGCTGATCTTCGTCGCCTGGGCTGTCGCCCGCCTTGCGCTCACTGGCGGCTAGTCGCCTAGGTCCCGCAGCTCACGGATCGGGCGAGGCGCCCCCACACCCTCGAGCACTCGGGCTACACTTGGGTTTGCCGTCGAGTACTGAGTTGAGGTGCGCGGGTGAGCGAGGCAGTGGAATTAGCGCAAGAGGGCGAGGCCTGGCGTGATCGCAAGCGTTGGTGGTGGCCGCTCGGACTGATGATCACCTTGTTGCCCCCGCTCGGTGGCGTGCTTGCTGAACGCACGGAACTCACCGTCTTCTGGTACCTGCTTCCGATCTACGCGTACTGCCTAGTGCCCCTGCTCGATGCATGGTTCGGGGAAGATCGCAACAACCCGCCCGAGGCGCTGGTGCCGTCGCTCGAGCGAGATCCCTTCTACCGCGCTGTCCTCATCGCCTACCTGCCGGCGCAGTACGCCTGCTTCGCTTGGGGAGCCCACACGTTCGTGAATGGCGACTTGGCTTGGCCTGAAGCCTTGGGTCTTGTCCTCTCCCTCGGGTTGATTGGGGGCGGCGGCATCAACGTGGCTCATGAGCTTGGGCACAAGCCGAGTGCCCTGAGCGGATGGCTAGCGAAGATCGCCCTGATGCAAACCGCCTACGGCCACTTCTATGTCGAGCACAACCGTGGGCATCACGTGCGCGTCGCTACGCCGGAAGATCCCGCCAGCGCGCGATACGGTGAGACCTACTACGGCTTTTGGCTGCGAACGGTGTTTGGCGGGTTCGCCTCCGCGTGGTGCTTGGAGCAGAAACGCCTCGGTCGGCACCATCGTGGTGTCTGGCATTGGCGCAACCATGTCCTGCAGGGGTTGGCACTCACGATCGCCCTCTACACGCTGACCTCGCTCTGGCTTGGTCCGGCTGTGGTGCCCCTACTCCTTGCGCAGGCCCTGATCGGGTTCTCCCTGCTGGAAGGCGTGAATTACATCGAGCACTACGGGCTCCTTCGCCAGCGCGACGGCGACGGGCGCTTGGAGCGGGTGCAACCGCGTCACTCTTGGAACAGCAACCACGTGATGTCGAATCTGATGCTCTACCACCTACAGCGCCACTCCGACCACCATGCCCATTGGTCACGAAGCTACCAGGCGCTGCGCCACCAGCCGGAGGCGCCGTCCTTGCCCGCCGGCTATACCGCCATGCTCCTCGTGGCTCTGGTGCCTCCACTCTGGCGCCGGATCATGGATCAACGCCTATTGGCCCACTGCGGCGGCGATTCTTCACGCCTCAACGCGTAGGCAGGCCCGGTGCGGCCGGTCGCGGCGCTGCGGCCCGACGCAGTCGATCGTTGATGGCAACACCGAGTCCTTCGTTTGGGATTGGCATCACCGCGATCGTCCCGACGCCGCTGGCGTCGAGGTCGCGTAGCAATCGGTAGAGCTTGGCTGCGGCTTCGGTCGTGTTCCCGCTAGGTGAGAGGTTGGCTGCACCCGCCGGTGCAGCCGGACCGAAGGCTAGCAACCTCTCACCCTGGCGTGCTTCCGTGGCCTCCAAACGCACTAGCGCGTTCGGCGCGTAGTGGGAGCTGAGTTGCCCTGGAGCGATCACCGCTGCTCCATCTCCCAAGGGGCTCAGCACGGGTTCGCCAGCAATGGCGCTGAGCGTCGATCCATCGAAGGCGCCGGGGCGCAGTATCCGTAGCTGGGCGTCGGGTAGGGCCGCGACTATGGTCGACTCAAGGCCAACGCTTGCCTCACCTCCGTCGAGTATCAGGGCCAGCGCGTCGCCGAGTTCCGTTGCCACATCCGAGCTTCGCGTCGGGCTTAGGCGACCGGAACGGTTGGCCGAGGGGGCGACTAGGGGGCACTCGACGGCACGCAACAGGGCCTGCGCCACGGGGTGAGCAGGGATGCGAAGGGCGATGCTGTCGAGGCCGGCGCGTGCGAGCTCGGCAACACCGCCCGCTGGCTGCACGGGCAAGACGAGCGTCAGGGGGCCTGGCCAGCAATGCTGCGCCAGGGTGAGGGCGCGGCGATCGAAGACCCCTTCTTGCTGGGCGTTGGCGAGCTCGGCCACGTGGGCGATCAACGGGTTGAAGTGCGGGCGGCCCTTTGCAGCGTAGAGCCGAGCGATCGCATTCGCGTTAGTCCCGTCGCAGGCGACGCCGTACACGGTCTCGGTGGGGATCGCGACGAGCTCGCCGTCGAGCAGAGCATCGGCCGCGAGGGTGATCGCCGAGTCGCTGGCGGTGTGGATCGGGGCAGAACTCAACGGGCATGAACCCTCGGCATGGGATGAGTGCGGGCGCGCAGCGCCCTAGCGACCCGCAGTGTCCGAAGCCTCGGTGGAGGGGTCAAGCCGCTGACGAACGGCTGAGGTGAGCCGTCTTGGCGACCGAGCGCGCAGCAGGGGTAGGGGACGGTGCAACCGACAGAGGTGTCGTCCTGTCCGCATTCCCTCTGGTCACAGGAGCAGTCTTATGTTGCATCGTCGACTCTTCGCCCTGGTAGGTGCGATCTTCTGCGGTGCCTTGTCCCTCAGCGTTTGCGCGCAATCTTTGTACGATGATTTGGGCGGTGAATTGGCCATCGAGTGCTGGATCGATGAGGCCTTGCCGATACTGATCGAGGATCCACGGATCGGCGACTTCTTCGCTGGTGACTTGAACGCGGGGCAGGCGCAGAGCCTGCGGGACTCGCTCGTTGAGTTCGCGTGTGCGGCGTCGGGCGGCCGTGCCTGTACACGGGCCGGTGCATGGCGTGCGCCCATGCTGGCCTGGCCGTCGATCACCAGTCCTTTCGCGTCTTCTTGCGAGACCTGGAGAAGGCGGCCGAGCGCTGCCGCGTTCACAACGCGGGCTGGATGACCGATCCGGCCTACTCCAACCTGAACAGGGCGCTGCTCGCTATGCGTTTGCCGATCGTTCAGGACGACCCCGGCGAGAACCCCCAGGGCAAGGCAGGTTGTACGGCGCCGTAGGTGGAAGGGGGAGCGCCGCCGCCACGGCGTGCGGCGCCCCTGCTGTTCGATCTAATCCTCGGTCCAGGGGGTCGCTTGGATGCGGTAGACGTCTAACCACGTCTTGCCCTCGTCAAAGGACCATTGGCTCACCCAGCGCCAGCCGCCCTCGTCGGGCGGGTAGAAGATGATGCGTCGCGGCTGGGGGGGCGTAGGGTAGTCGACGGACATGACCACGCTGCCGTCCGCCGCCTGCTTGGCGCTGATGCGCTGCAGCCCTTGCAGGCTAGTGGCCGCCCACACGATGTCCCACTGTTCCGTTTCGGCGTTGTAGGTGCGAAGGTTGGTGCCCCAGCCGCCGCCGTTGGGCTGCCAGTAGTCCTGCACCGCCACCCCATCGCCGATGCACTCGAAGATCCAGCGCGCGCCAGCGCTCGCCTGCCACTCGCTGCCGTCTTGGCTCAGGCGTTCGTCGGTGATCTTCCAATCGCCGACGTAGCGGCCGAACTGGGCTTTGGCGCCTTCCATGCACGGGGTTGCCGCGGCGCCGTAGGCCACGCCACCGGTCGCCACGCACACGGTCAGGCAGGCCACTGCAAGAGCACTGAAACGCATAATCGATCCCCCCAAATTGTCAGTCAGTGTCTCTTCACTGACCCGCGCGGTGCGCGAAGGTTCGCGATCAACCGAAGGGGGCGTCGATCGAGGGCGTCAGGCCTGAGAACAGGCGAGGGCCGTCGTCCTCCATATGCAGGCAATCCTCCAGGCGCACGCCGAACTCGCCAAATAGGTAGATTCCAGGCTCGTTGGAGAAGCACATGCCCGGTGCTAGCGGCGTGCGCTCGCCCTGCACGAAGTTGACTGGCTCGTGGCCGTCGATCCCTATGCCGTGGCCGAGGCGGTGCGAGAGTCCGGGTGTTTGGTAGCCGGGACCGAAGCCTTCGGCCGTGTAGTAGGCGCGCACCGCATCGTCGACCTTGCCGGCGGCCAGCCCCACCTTGGCCGTCTCCAGCGCGATCTCCTGCCCGCGCTTCGCCGTGTTCCACACCTTGCGTTGCTTCGCCGTCGGCTCGCCGAAGACCCAGGTGCGCGACACGTCAGACACGTAGTCGTGCACGGCGCAGCCGCAGTCCATGAGGATTACGCTGCCCTCGCGCACGGTCTGCGCTTGGCGAGTGCCGTGCGGGTAGGCACTCGCCTCGTTCAGCAGCGCCGAGGAGAACTTCGGCGTGCCGCCGAGGGCGCGGGTGGCTTCGCTCATCATCTCGGAGATGTCGCGGGAGTTCATGCCCGCTTCTACGCGCGGGTAGATGTGCCGGTACGCCGCCATTGTGACGTCCGTCGCTCGTTGCATCAGGGCGATCTCGGTGGCGCTCTTGTACATGCGACAGCCCCGTGTGACGGGATTGGCCGAGCGTTGCGCGATGCGTGGCGCTGCCTGGCGAACGCCGTCGGCGATGAAGTAGCGTACGCTCTCCTCGATGCCTATATGCCCTTGTTTTACGCCACGATCGGCGAGCACCTCGCGTACGCGCTCGAAGGGGTTCTCGTTCTCATGCCAGGTGCGCACGTCGACGTCGATCTCGACGCTCTCTTGTACCGACGGCTCCTCGAAGTAGGGCGTGATGATCGTGGGTGTTCCCTCGCGAGGGATTACCGCGCCGGTAAAGCGCTCCGAGCGCCACCAGCGAACGCCCGTGAAGTACACCAGCGCGGACCCGGCTTCGAGCAAGATCGCGTCTAGCTCGTGCCGCTCCATCAGCGCCTGGGCTTTGGCGATGCGTTCGAGGTGTTCCGAAGGCGAGATGGGCTGGGCCCGCGCAGTCATGTCGCTCAGGCCATCAGCGCTCGCGGGCGCCGCGCCAATCCTGCGGGTCGCCGCAAACCCTAGGCCCGTGGCGGCGGAGAGTTTGAGAAAGTCGCGTTTGTTCATTCGGTCCTCGCGTGTGCTGGCGGCAGTATCTCAAGGATAGACGAGTCCTCGCCAAGTGCTAGCACGATGCCGTCGATGGGGTCGCTTGTTCTCAGGACATCCGCCGCGCAGACTGCGCGAACGTATCGGGCCGGTGGGTCGGCAAGGGAGGGCGGTCATGGGGGTTTCCAGCAGGCGAGGCCAGCGGGTGTGCGCAATCGCACGGTTCGTGATCGCCGTGGTGGCGGCCTTTGCCGCGACGGAGCTTGCGGCCGAGGATGGCGACATCGAGCACGTGCCCGTAGACGTCCTGCTCCACCAACGCGTGAGTGCCCCGGACGGTCTCTCCCTCTCGGCGACGGTCTGGAAACCCGCGGCGACCGGAAAGGTGCCGGCTGTTCTGGTGGTCACCCCCTACATCTCCGATGAGGCACACGGTCGCGCACGCCACTACGCCGATCGGGGCTACGCGATGGTCAGCCTCGATCGTCGTGGTCGCGGGGATTCGGACGGCGTTCCCCAGGTGTTCACGGACGTTGGACCTGATGCCTGTGCAGTGATCGACTGGATACGGCGCCAACCCTGGTCCGACGGTCGCATCGCTATGCGCGGCGGATCCTACCGAGGCATGACCCAGTGGATGACGGCACGCCATTGCCCGGATGCATTGGTCACGCTCATCCCGACGGCCTCCGCTTACCCGGGTGAGGACTTCCCCCGGGTTGGACCGCACGGTACCTACGCCTATCTCACCCGTTGGCTGGCCCTGACGCACGGCCGCACGGGGAATACGCAGCTGTTCAGCGACGACGAGTACTGGGAGCGCAAGTTTGCCGACGCGCACCGGCGCTACCTGCCCTTTGCTCAGTTAGACCGTTTCGTCGGGGCGCCCTCAACGCAGTTCCAACAATGGGTGGAGGGCTTGAGCGCTTTACCGGACTTTGCCCATCTCACGCCGACTGAGGCGCAGTACGCGAAGATGGAACTCCCCGTGCTCACGATCACCGGCCACTACGACGGCGATCAGCCTGGGGCGCTGCGCTACTACCGCGAACACGTGGCCAGCGCATCGCCCGCCGCCGCCGCTGAGCACTTCCTAGTGATCGGTCCCTGGGATCACGGGGATACGCGCCGGCCCACGGCCGAGCTTGGCTCGAGCGAGGTAGTAGCGTTCGGCGAGAACAGCGTGTTCGACATGGATCAATTCAATCTCGACTGGTTCGACTGGCGTTTCGGGCGTGGCAGCAAACCGGACTTTCTTAAAGATCGCGTGGCCTACTACCTCACGGGCGCCAATCGCTGGGTGTACGCCAGTTCCCTCGACGCGGTGAGCGAGCGTACGCGTACCTTCTACCTCGAGGCCGAGGCCTTTGAAGCGTACGAGGGGTTTCGTTCGGGGCAGCTCGTCGATGGGCCGGCGGAGGCCTCCGCCGTGCACACGATCAAGAGTGATCCGCTCGACGTGTCGGCCCTGGAGATCACCCAGACGCATCAGTTCGATCTCATCGCCGGCGGCGAGATCGACGACCCTTCCCCCGGCTACCTAGAGCAGACCTTGACCTTCCACTCACCACGCTTGGCCGCACCCATGCGAGTCGCCGGACAGCTCCGACTCACCCTTTACCTCGCCATGGATACGCCGGACGCCGATCTCGTGGCCCGAGTGTGGGCCGTTTTGCCAGACTCCACCGTGCGTTTGTTGGGGACGGACACGGTACGCGCGCGCTTTCGTACCGGCGCGCCCAAGCTCGTCACTCCCGGCGCTATCGAACCCTACGTGTTCGAGCGCTTCTTTTGGCAGGCCCGGGAGCTGCCTGAGGGGGCGCAAATTCGACTGACCGTCGGTCCTTTGAACGACCCGACCATGCAGAAGAACTTCAACACCGGCGGTCGCCTCGGCTTCGAGACGGCGCAAGATGCGCGCGTGGCTACAATCCAGCTGCACCACGATGCTCAGTACCCGAGTCGCCTTGAGGTGCCCCTCGCCGCATGGGCGCCACCCGTGGCGCAGGACGATTGATCGCGTTAGGTACTTACCGCCGTCGCACCGGCGAGTCGCCGCATCGTCACCCCGCAAAGGGGCACGGCGATGGCCCACACGATGGCGAGGGCGGCGACGATCACGGCTAGATCCGCCGTGAAGGTGACACCGCCGAGACCGCGTCCGGCGAGATAGGCCGCTGGCCCACCAAAGGCGCCCATGGCGGCGGCGAGGGCGTAGCGATGGTGCAGCCAACCTAGGGCGCTACCGAACAGCAGGGCGAAATTCGCCCACATGGTCACGATCCAGATTGGCGCCATGCCCTCGAGTGGCACCGCGGCGGCGTAGCGAAGCAGCTCACGGGCGGCGAAGGCGCTGTCGATGAGGAAGCCACCGATGCTCAGCCCCAGCACTAACCACCACACGCGAGCGGGCGGGCGCACGAGCAAGACGTGCGCTAGCGCGCTGACAGCGAAGGCCGCCGGTCCGAGCCATGGTTGACCGCGCGCGGCGCCGAGCACGCATGCCAGCCACACGGCCTTGAACGCGACGAACTCGACGACCAAGGCCACGGTTCGATAGGCGCCTGTGGGCGAGGATGAGATGGTGACGGTTGGCTGATTCATACGGGAGAGTTCGACGCCGGGTGCCGGCTGGATGAAGGGCCTGGCAAGGGCGCGCCAACCGTCCTTGGCCTTCAGCGTGCGTTGGCGGCACAAACCCTCGACGCTGGCGACATGGAATCGTAGGCCACCTCGCCGCCCACGACCGTGAGCCGGACCTCGCCTCGCAGCAAGCCGCCGGGGTCCGTATCCGCTACCTGGAAGGGGTCGATGGTGAGCGCCGTGAGGTCGGCCCAACGGCCGATGGCCAAAAGGCCGGTATCGTCCTCCCGGAAGCTGGCGTAGGCCGCCCACCGGGAGTAGGCGCGAAGGGTTTCGTCCATGGTCAGGCGCTGCTCCGGATACCAGCCTCCCGGGGGCTTGCGAGCCTTGTCGCGGCGGGTGACCGCCGCGTGCAGGCCGTAGAAGATGTTGTGGTCAGACCCGGGGTTGTCAGCATTGAACACGAGGTGCGCACCGCTCGCGCGCAGAGACCGCCATGCGTAGGCGCCGCGAATACGCCGAGGGCCTAGGCGCGCTTCCGCCCACGTTTTGTCTTCCACGGCATGCGGAGGCTCCATCGACGCGATGACGCCCAGGGTAGCCAAACGTGGCAAATCCTGGGGGTGCAGGACCTGCGCATGCTCGATGCGATGGCGCCCCTGCGCTGCCACCGGCGATGAGCTGATGACGCGTTCAAAGAAATTCAGGGTCTCGCGATTGCCCGCATCGCCGATGGCGTGAACGCCCACTTGGAAACCCGCGCGCATCAGCTCGGCGACGAGTGCCTGGTCGAATCCGTACTCGCGGCCGCTAACGCCGCGATGACCGGGCCGGTCAGCGTAGTCCGCGAGCAAGCGCGCCCCGCGAGAGCCCAAGGCGCCGTCGTAAAAGGCCTTGATCGAGCGCACCACGAGGCGCTGTTCTGGAGTGCTGTGCGTTTGCGGCCCTCGCCCAAGCCATTCGCGGCTCAGGGCTTCCTCGCGTGCTGAGAGCATGGCGTAGACGCGAAGGGGCAGTCGCCCCTGCGCCTCGAGTTCCTCGAGGATCGCCAGTTCTTCGGCGCTGATTCCCGCATCGTGCACGGTGACGTAGCCGTCGACGGTCATCTGGCACAGGGCGTTCATGACCTGACGGGTACGTTCGGTGCGACTGGCAGGCGGAATCGCATCCTCGACCAGGGGCACAGCTCGGTTCAGGAACAAGCCGGTCGGCTCACCGTCCTCGCCCAGGTGCATCTCGCCGCCACTCGGAACTTCCGTATTCCCTGTGATTCCCAAACGATCGAGGGCTGCCTGGTTCACCCAACCGGCGAAGCTGTGCAGGCTGCGCATGAAGACCGGAT
The DNA here is from genome assembly GCA_039193195.1 of Pseudomonadota bacterium. Lineage (NCBI taxonomy): Bacteria > Pseudomonadati > Pseudomonadota > Pseudomonadota bacterium. The sequence goes on along the minus strand of JBCCWS010000054.1, from coordinate 24,902 downwards.
GGTTGGGAACAGCCTCGCTCAGCAGGCGTTTGTTGGGGTAACGGTCTGCCCACGCGCCTTCGTCCCAGCCTTGGCCGACGATCCACTGCCCGACGGGTACGTCGGCCGCACGCTCGGCGATGAGTGTGACAGCCTCCACCTCCGACGCCACATCGCGCAGGTTGACGCGGCTGAGGGCGGCGCCGAGATTGAAGACGTGCGTATGCGAGTCGACCAAACCTGGGAGCAGGGTGGCGCCGCGTAAATCGATTCGTTGGGTGTGCTCACCGGCGAGGGCTAGGGCCTTTGCGTTGCCTCCTACGTAGGCGATGCGGTCCCCGCGTATCGCCACGGCCCGTGCGTCGGGGTGCCACGCGTTGCCCTCGTAGGGCGCGCCTTGCGCCGGCGTGCCATCACCACTCGGATCATCCCAGGCCAGCGTGTACACGCTGGCGTTGTAGAGAATCAGATCAGCCGCAACCTCGGCAGTTGCTGTGCCTGAGCGCCCGCAGGCGCCCAGGCACAGCAGCGAGGAGGTGAGCAGCATGCAAGCGATACGCATTAGGGGTAATCCGCCGCGGTCCATCGGTGCAGCCAGTATAGGGCCATGCCCCTCGCGCGTGGCAGCGGCTCTCGCCGAGGGGCAGTTCAATGGGCGAGTACCATCTGCTCGCGACCGTCCTTCGCCTTGGCGGCCTGAAAGGCGGGGTCCTCGTACACCCGCTGCAACCACTCGCGGCAGTGCGGATGCTCATCGCTGATGAAGCCCTTCAGGCTGGCGGACTCGATCGAGTAGCTCAGGACGATGTCCGCGACGCTCAGGGCATCGCCGCCGAACCACGGGGCCTGCGCTAGATCTGCTTCCGCTTTGGTCAGCAAAGCATTTAGGCGCGGCTTGATGAAACCATCACCTGCTCGCCCCAGGGCGATGCTGACGAACGGCTTCATGAAGAAAGGTACTCGCTGTTTGATGATGGTGAACAGCGTCTCCATCATCAACAGGGGCGTGAGCGAGCCCTGGCCTACGTGGAACCAGAACAGGAACCGAGCCCGATGGGGTGCGTCGGCGGGTGGGCGCAACTGGGGGTTGGGGTGGCGGTCGAGGAGGTAGTCGACGATGGCGTTGGTTTCGGCGAGCGCGAAGTCACCGTCGGTGATGACCGGCGCTGTTCCCAGGGGAGAGAGGGCCTTGTAGGCGGCTGGAGCGAGCTTCGTGTCCGGGTCACGTTCGTAGGTCTCAAGCGCGTATGGAATGGCGAGCGCCTCCAATAGCCAGAGGATGCGGAATGACTGTGAGTACTCAAGATGATGCAGGGTGAGCAAGTGCGGTCTCCTTGGGTTCGTTGTTGGCGGGCGTGGCAGCGGGAAGATGGGTTGGGTCCCGCAAATTACGCGATCGCCGGAGCAGGCGGATGCGCGTAGGCTGGGCGCGGACGGCGCCGCGTGATGCCGGTCACTATAGCGTCCTCACTATCGGACCCGCGGCGGCGCCGCCTGCCGGCTACAGCGCGACAGGGGCACGCAAGGCCGAGCGGGCATATCAGTGCTGCGAGCGGTAGCTCGGGCAGGCCCGCTCGCAATTCGTGGCTGGCTACACTGGGGCGCTTGCAGCAGTCGATAGGGAATTCGCAGTGAAGCCAAGACGGGACGTGTTGAAGGCCGGATTAGCGCTGTGCGGCGCGGCCGTGGTGGGTGGGTGCTCCTCAGCATCAGCCCAAGGCGATGGCAGTGGCGCCACGGCCCCGCCCGCCCCGATTGCCGACGTGCCAGCGGACGACCCACCGGCCTCGCCAGCCGCGCGGCAGTCGCTCGTCGGGACCAGCGCCTCGGCGGAATTTACCGACGTGCAGAGTGCCATCGACGCCTGGCCCGACGTCAGCCCCGAGCTGCCAGTCGTCGTGCGCCTCGAGCCGGGCGAGTTCTCACCTTTTACCTTGAGACCGGGGGTGACCGTCCTCGGGGCTGGAAGGGCAGTGAGTACGGTCGACACCTCGGCGGGCAGTCCGATCCGCATCAGCGCGGACAGCTCGCTGCAGTCCCTACGAGTGCGCTACCGAGGAAGCGACGGCGGCGCGCAGGCCGCCGCCATTGAACGCACCGGGCCGGTGACCGAGGCGGTGCTGCAGGATCTGGAGATCGACGTAACGCAGATCAGCGGTGCTGCCGGACCGCGCTACGCCATAGGGTTTTACGTCGGCACCCACAACCTCACCCTGTACGATGTGAAGATCCGCACGGAGAGCTGCGGCATCTATGTGAGCTCCGGCAATTACCGCTTCCATGGGGTGGATTGCTACCTGGCCCCCGGATCGACGGGGGTTCCCCATATCGGCCTCGAAGTGGTAGGAGGTAGTCGCTTGGATTGGTATGGCGGGCGCTTGGGCACGGGGTACTACTACGATCAGAACTTGGGCGATCCCGGCCAAGACGTCATCGGCGCCCTGATCCCCGAATCGAATACGCAGAGCAACCTGCGAGTTCAGCTGCGCGGGTTGGACATCTACGCGCGCAGCGCGGACTACACCGGGGTCGAGCGCGTGAATGCCGTTCGTGCCGAGAACGGTTGGATGCGCCTCGAGGCGTGTCGCTGTCAGACCGAAGCCGGCGACGCTGGGCCAACAGGGATCTTCACCTGGTACGGCACGGACGCCCAGCCGTCCCTGGGCTGGGGTGGCAAAATCGAGCTAATTGGAAGCCGCGGCAACAAGGGTCCGGGGGATGTCTTCGGAGGCGACGGCGAGCTCGGCGTAACCGGTCCTGTGATCGACTCGCTAACGTTGGATGAGGATCAGACCGGTCTCATCTTGATCGACGCGAGCAGCCGTGACGTTGCGATCACTCTGCCGTGGACGCGCTTCAAGGCCGGTCGCCGCTACACGCTGAAGCGCGTGGATGAGAGTCCTAACGTGGTGCGCGTGAGCAGCACCGCCAACACGCCCATCGACGGCATGAGCGAGCGACTGCTGAGTCCCCCCTCGGCCGAGGGATCTGTGCTGCGCGTGGTTGCGGGCCGCGACCAGTGGCATCTGCTCTGATTCCCTCCGGGCGGTCGGCAATCGGGTCTGCGCCCGGCGGAGCGCCCGGGCACGCTCGCGCTGACGCTCTGTAAGCGGCGGCCTAGGACCTGCTCGACAGCCATTCCCGAGGCTCACCCTGCGCTTAGGGGCAAAGCCGACTTGCATGTCGCCCCAATAAGTAATAATGTAATTACATGATTACTTCTGAAGGTATGGACGATGTGTTCCATGCGTTGGCACACCAGACCCGACGCCGCATCTTGGACTTGGTGCGGGATCAACCGGGCCTAGCGGTCGGCGAGTTGGCGAGGTCTTTCGACGTCAGCCGGATCGCGATCATGAATCACCTCGCCGTGTTGGAACGGGCAGGGCTGGTGATCAGCGAGAGGGCTGGGCGCAGCCGACGGCTGTACCTGAACGCCGCCCCCATTCAGATGATCAACGATCGCTGGCTAAACGACTTCTCCGGTCACTGGGCGAGCCGACTGATGGCGATCAAGTACGCGGCTGAGCAGCCACAGGCAGCCACCGGAGAGGAAGAGGAGTAGAACTGATGTCAGGAGCGACAACCATGCAGCACGATGTCCCCGCCGCACCCGTGGCTGAGAAAGCGATCTTTCGAGTGCACATCGAGGCCCCGATCGAGCGGGTCTGGGACACCTTGGTGCGGACCGACGAGGTGCTACCGTTTTTCTTCGGATCCGTTTGCCGTACGCCCACCGGTCGCCTGCAGATCGGCACACCGATGGCGATGCGCTCCCCCGACGACAAGTACACGGCCGTCGTGGGCAAGGTGCTAGCCTTCGAGCCACCCTACCGCTACTCCCACACGCTGATCTTTACCCAGTTCAGCGACCAGCCTGCTACGGTCACCTATGAACTTCGTGACGTTGGGGGGAGTACGGAGTTCACCCTGACCCAAACTAACGTGCCCGCGGGTAGCAAGACGGAGAAGAGTATGAACCAGGGGGGCACACTCATCGTCAATACGCTCAAGGGCATGGCGGAGACGGGCAAGGCACCTTTCAGCACGCGGATGATCCTGGCGCTTATCGGCTTGCTGCGACCGCTGACGCCGCGCGCCTGCCGCAGCGAGCACTGGTCCTTCGAGCGTATCGAGAAGCTCTAAGGGAGGCGCAGCAAATGAGTCCATCACCGGAGCAGCAGCGCGAGACGATGCTCGCCAACTTGCCGGACAAAACGGGTAAGCCCCTAGGGGCGTGGTTGACCCTGATCAGGGCCCAGCACTTGACCAAGCACGGGCAAATCGTGAAGTTCCTAAAGTCCGAGCATGGCGTGACGCACGGATTCGCTAACCTCATCGCTCACCAGGTCCTGGCCGCACCTACCTCGCGGGGCGAAGACGACCTCTTGGACGCGCAGTACGCGGGAGCCAAAGCCGCCTTGAGGCCGATCCTCGATACGATTCTTGCGGCCGTTGGCGAGTTTGGCAGTGACGTGGAGATCGCGCCGAAGAAGGCGTCGGTCAGCTTACGTAGGGCCAAGCAGTTCGCCTTAGTGCAGCCATCGACGAAGACCCGCGTGGACGTCGGCTTGCAGCTGCCAGGGGTTGAGGCGGCAGCGCGCCTGGAGGCTTCGGGGAGCTTCAGTGCAATGGTGAGCCATCGCGTCCGGCTCGCCAGTGCGGATGAGGTGGATAGGATGCTGATCGGCTGGTTGCGTGACGCTTACGAACGGGCAGGCTAGGGTTCCTGGCGTGGGGTCGCATTGGCGCGCCCGCCTCCGTAGACTTCGCCCGCGATAGGGTTTCTTGAGGTCTTACCGGATTGATCAGCCTGCTGAGTGGCTTGCGCCAACCCGTCATCCTCCTTGGGGCCGCTTTCTTCACCTTGCTGTTGACCCTCACGATGTCGGCAGGATTCCTAGGCATATGGCTCGGCGTAGTCTTGCTGGCGGCGCTGATCCGCTACCCGTACGCGCTGACCGCCTCGGCGGCGGACGGCGCGCCCGAGCCGCCGCCAGCGGAAGTCGGCCACTTCAATCTGGCGATGGCCCCGCCGTACCTGATCCATGCCTTCCTGCTCGCGGCTCTGAGCTGGTGGCTCGCGGTGGATCTTCGCTTGTCTGGATCGGTCGTGGCCCTGGTGATGGCCTGCATCGCACCGGCGACAGTCGCGCTGATGGGGGCCACCGGCTCGCTGTTCACGGCCATCAATCCCCTAGGGATCGTTCAGTTGGTGCTCACGCTCGGGGTCTCCTACGGTGCGGTGGTGCTGATCGTGATGGGCCTCTATGCACTCGCAACCCTCGCCGATCGCGCGTTTGGCCTACCGTTGCTCTCTCGCTTTCTCACCATGTACACGCTGCTCGCCGTGTTCGACATCAGCGGCCGCGTCCTGCACCTGCACCGTCGAGAGCTCCCCTTCGCCGTCACTACCTACGAGGATCGCCGCGAGATCAGCGATCGCTACGATGAACAGCGCGATTGGGAAGCGGAGCTAGATCGCATCTACCGCGCGGTCCGCCAGGGGGAGATCACCGCGGGGCTAGCCGCCATGGCGCAATTGGTGGCACAGGATGGCTATCGTCTCGAGGGCTACGAGTTGCTCTACGCGCGGGTACGTGAATGGCATCTGCCCGAGGTCATGCTCGCCTACGCGGCGATCTTCATAGAGCGCTTGGTACTGGTGGGTGAGCTCCAGCGCGCCATGGAGGTGACCGAAGCGTGCCTGCGCCACGACCCGGCCTTTCGCCCTGGTCCCGACTCGCTGGCGGCGATCGTCGGGCACGCGCGCAGCGTCGGCCACGAGCACACGGCCGAGATGCTCACGGTGGTGATCGACCGCCGAGGCAGCTGATTTGCGCCCTAAGGAGTCTGATCGCGCATACTGCAGGCATCCCCGGGTACGGTCACGGAGGGCGACATGACGCCTGAACATTGGGAGCACGTCTGCGCATTGTTCGATGCCGCGATCGCCCTGCCACCGGCCCAACGTGAGGCCTTCGTGGCCAACCTGATCGAGGAGTCGGCAGCGACGCGAGAGGAGCTTCGTGCGCTGCTAGCCGAACATGACGACGCGGCCCCGTCGATACTCGCGGCCGAGCTCCGCGCCGCCGCCGGCCATTGGGCGCACGCGAAGGATGACTCGGAGCACCTAGTGCCGATCGGTCCCTACCAGCCTGAGCGTGTGCTCGGCCGCGGTGGCATGGGCGTGGTCTACCTGGCCTCCCGCGCCGATGGACAGTTCGACCAACGCGTGGCCCTCAAGCTCGTCAAGCGCGGTTTAGACAGCGAGGAGACCCGTCGTCGCTTTCTGTTCGAGCGCCAAGTGCTCGCGCGCCTGCAGCACCCCGGCATCGCGCGCCTGCTAGACGGTGGTGTCAGCGAGGACGGTCAGGCGTACTTCGCAATGGAGTACGTGGAAGGCGAGAGCCTGTTCGCCTACTGCGATCGACACGGTCTCTCCCTCGAGGCACGCCTACGCCTGTTCGCGCAGGTGTGTGATGCGGTCGAGTATGCGCACCGCAACCTCATCGTCCACCGCGATCTCAAGCCTGGCAACATCCTCGTCGGTGAGGACGGGGAGCCGCGCCTGCTCGATTTCGGCATTGCCAAGCTGCTGGAGGAGGATGAGTCGGCCGACGCACAGGCTCCGGTCACACGCACCAGCATGGCCCTGCTCACCCCCGAGTACGGCGCGCCCGAGCAGCTCATGCACGAGCCGATCACCGCGGCCACAGACGTGTACGCTCTCGGTGTGATCCTATACGAGTTGCTCACCAGCCATCGCCCCTACGACTTGGGCAAGCGCTCTCCCGTGGAGATCTACGAGGCGGTGCTGCGCGAGCAGCCGTCACGACCCTCGACGGTGGTCACGGGCCGCCCACCCGCGTCGCTTGGCGCCGCGTTGACCAAGCGCCTGCATCGCCAGCTAAAGGGCGATCTCGACGTGATCACCCTGAAGGCCCTGGCCAAGGCGCCGCAGCGGCGCTACCGCTCGGCCGGCGCCTTGGCCGACGATCTTCGCCGTCACCTAGAGGGCAAGCCGATCAGCGCGAGGGCAGACAGCACGACGTACCTGCTCGGCCGCTTCCTCAAGCGCTACCGCTTGGCCGCCGGTGCCGGTGTGCTTGTCCTAAGCTCATTGATCGGCGCTCTCGGCGTGGCGGCGTGGCAGGGCCAGATCGCCGCCCGTGAGTCCCGCCGGGCGACCTCCGTGTCGGACTTCGTCGTGGAGATGCTCGCCACCGTGAGCCCGGATCAAGCTCAGGGCCGCGACGTCACGGTGCGCCAAGTGCTCGATGAGGCCGTCACCAGCCTCGATGATCCCAGCAACGCTGTGGCCGAAGAACCCGCCGTTGAGGCGGCGATCCGCGCCACGATCGGCAATACGTACCGTGAGCTTGCTTACTACGAGGAGGCTGACGCGCAGCTACGGAAATCCCTTAGGCTCAGTGAGTCGACGTTCGGCGCGAGGCACGAGGAGAGCATACGGCGGCTGAGCGATCTCGGTGCAACGTACTTCGCCCAGGCGAAGATCGATGAGGCGGAGGCCTATTTCGAGCAGGCCTTGACGCGCGCGCTAGCACGCTGGGGTGAGCATCACGAGCTCACGCAGCTTGTCGTCTCGCGCAAGGTGGGCGTGCATTTCCGTCGGGGCGAGTACGCCCTGGCGGAAGCGCAGCTTCGACGCAATGCGCAGGTGCGTCGCGAGCTGCTCGGGGCGAACCACCCAGATACGATTGCCTCTCAGGCCAATCTTGCCGCCAGCTTGAGCGTGCAGGGACGCTGGGAGGAATCCACCCCGTTGCTGGAAGACGTGGTAGCGCGGCAAACGCGAGTGCTCGGGGAAGGGGCACGCGCCACGCTGATCGCCCGCGGCAACCTGGCCGACGCCTACAACAATCTCGATCGCATGGACGATGCCGTGAGCCACGCGGAGGCCGTGGTGCGGATTCGCGAACGGGTGCTTGGCGAATCCCATCCTGAGCTGACCGAGGGGCGCCTGCGTTTCGCCGCCATCCTCAAGGATGCAGCGGACTACGAGCGCTCGGCGGCCGTTTTCGCACGCGCCTTAGGAAACGCCGCTGAGACGCTGGGCGCGCGACACTACGTGGTGCTGGTGGCCCACGGCAACTACGCCTCGCTCCTCGCGAGCCTCGGCCAGCTCGACGCCGCCCACGAGGAGTTCCAACGCTCGATTGTGGGCCTCACAGAAGTGCTCGGCGAAGAGCATCCGACGACGCAATCCATGATCCGCCTGCGGCGGACCTCTCTGGAAGCGCCGCCCACGCAAGCGGAGTCTGGCTAGGCGTCCGCGGAGCGCGCGTGACCGGTGGTGCGAAAGAGCAGCAGCAGGGTCATGGCGATGATGCCCATCTCCGCCGTGAGCACGATGAGCGATGCCATCAAGGACACCCCATCGAAGGCCGAGACGGACGGGCCGGCAGCGGTGCCGTTGACCACCGCCGCCCCCACCTGGGGCGCTGCGAGGAGCGAGAGCAGAAGGCGTCCCGTCGCCAGGTAGAGCAGCAGGAGGGAAAGGCCAATGCCGATGACGCTCGCCCATAGGCCGACCCACAGGGTGCCTACCACCTTCTCGTAGTCGGGGAAGTCGTGCGGGTCGAGCATCTTGCGGCCGAGCGCTGCGTAGCGAAAGAACCAGACGGTCGTAAAGCCCATGACTAGCAGGCCTGCAATGACGAGCGTTCCGCGCAGGCCAAACCCGTCCGCCGCGCGTTCACCGGCGATCAGGAAGAACGCCAAGAAGGCGGCATCCGCTCCGATGATCAGCACCTGGGTCCAGACCCCTAGCCATCCCAGGCGTACGAACAGGCCTGGCAGACCGTCGGCAACGTTGGGGGGCCATAGGGGCGTAGCGGCAGTGCTTGAAGCAGCCATGGGCTTGCGACTCCGGAGGATGCAGTAGGAGAGGGCAGCGCCGCGGCTAGCGGCGCTCGACGGGGGCAATTATGGCATGGCCACAACGCGGCGCCGCTCGGCGTGGCGGCAAGTTTCGCGGGCCTTTCCCGACCCGCGGAGGCTACATCGGTTGTTCAGCGCGAAGGCGCAGCCAGCCCCGCACCACGCGGTAGATCACCCACAGGGTGAGGAAGGCAAAAATCAGCCAGGCGAGGGGAATGCCGATGAAGGTGACGAACAGGATCGCGGCCACGATGGTCCAGGCAAGGGCGTACCAAAAGGTGCGAATCTGCCAGCCGAAATGTGAGTCTACCCACGTGCCGCGCGCGTCATCTCGCTTGAGGTAGTTGATGACCACAGCGATCAGCGAGGGGATACCGGTAATGAAGCTGAAGAGCACGATGGCCGAGGTCAGCACGCCGGACAGGATGGAGAGGGCGTGCAGCAGGTAGACCAGCTGGGCAACGTTGTAGCTCTTGCGAGTGGCAGCATCCATGCGGGGGCGATCCTGAGTCGGTGAGTGGTAAGCGGCGGATTTGCCCGCCAGAGCGGCGGAACCCTAGCACACTCGCTCCACAGGCCGCCGCCCCTCACCCTTGCGATGCTCTAAATGCGCGTCCGGTCGCGTCGCCGCCGCCGGCCGCGCCGGCTGAGGCCGGTTTAACCCAATCTTATGCGGTCTAGGTCACAGGGCCGGCCCCTTCGCGAGTTTGCTCACACCTGCGCGAGAGGCCCGGGTGCGATGAACTGTGCAACGTCATTTGATCGTTCAGGAGCAAGCTCATGCACACGCTGCTGCGCGGTGGCCTTTGCAGCCTCGCACTAGCCATGACGGGGACCAGCGCCTGGGTCTACTTCAGCGAGTTCGCCTCGCCCGCAAAAGCGCACGACACGACTGCGCCGGGGTTTATCGAACTGTTTGGTGAGGCGACCCCTTCGCCGCAGGGTGGGCTGTCCGAGGGCGGCACGCTAGAGCTTTCTGCTCGCGTCCATGCCCGCAGCAAGATGACTCCGCAAGTGGCAGCACTCGCCGCGGCCGGGGATCGGCGCGTGCTGCGCCTGACAGTGCAGGGGCAAGCCCACGGCCTTGGTCTGCTTGGCGGAGCCTTGGTGAGAGCGGCTGTCGACGACGATCGCACGGTGGTGGACCTGCCCGGTCGCGCGCTAGATCGCTTCGCTCTTCAGGAGTCAGTGGAGCGCGTGTCCCTCATGGGTGTCGTCCAGCGCCCCTGAGCCCAACGCCGTACCGTTAGTGCCGCGCTCGCTCGCTTCGTATACTGCAGGCCTGCGAGCATACCCTGACCAGCCTGGTAGTCCTCTTACGCGCTCGCTTTGCCCCAATGGAAGCGAGCTCGATGACCGAAATCCCATCCTCCCGCGAGGGCCAGGCGAAGAAGATCTGGCTGCTCGTGCTGGTGCCAGAGGGGCGCCATGGCCGTTGGCTCGCCGCCATCGCCATCCTGACCTTCGGGGCGGTCGTCTTCGGCGTAGCAGCCTGGCTGGTCGCGACCTACCCACGACGCTACGCCAATCAGTTCTCGCCCACCGTCGCGGCCTTCTTCGTCGCTGGCGTCGCGTACGTCGTTCCCGTGTTCCACTACATCACCGAACGAACCCGTGAGGCGCTCGATAGCCTTGCGCATCGGCTTGCGGCGCAGACGCTCGCGCATGCCCGCCACTCGCTCACCCACAAGCCGCCGATGTGGGGCCTTCGCAGTATCCTGGCGGGCATCTGCCTGTGGCTGGTGCAGTCGCGCTTGCTGGCGGGCAGCTGGAGCTACATGCTCGAGAGCGTGAGCCGTGGCTACGTGGCCATCGTGATGGACTTCGGCCCTCTGCCGGTTTGGCTGGTGATGACCGCTGCGACGCGGGCCCTAGCGGAGAACGCCATGAGCTTCAGGCGCATCGCTCAGGAGGTGCGCGCCGACGTCTTCAGCCCTCCCACCTTTGCCCCCGTGGGCGCGATGGCTGTCACCTCCACCCTATTCATCCTGGGGGCCCTCGCCGTGCTTCCCATCATGTGGCTCGGCGGGCCGATCAGCTGGTGGACCACCTTGCCGGCCCTACTGATGTTCCTGCCGATGATCCCGCTGCTGCTCTTGCTGCCCATCTGGCCTCTCCACCGACGCCTAGTGCAGCAGCGCCAGAGGGCCCTCGCCGAGGCCCAGGAGGCGATCGATCAGGCCAGGCAGGGAGCGCTCGATGACCCGGCAGGCCCCAACGCGGAGCTCGCCAACGCCCTCGCGCTGCGCCGCGAGGTGGTGCGCTTGCCCGTGTGGCCCCTCGACATCGGCGCGGTGACCCGTTTCCTCGCTTACGCTGTGATCGTGCCACTCACCTGGGCGGGCGCCGCCCTGATCGAGATGCTCGTCAATACGATCGTCGGCGCTTAGCCCCAGCGCTTACGGCTACACCGTCGCGAGTCGTCGGTGGCACTGCCTGCCACCGGTGCAAAGGAGCGCGGGAAGTGCATGGTGTTGGGAACACTGCAAGAGGCCGTCGAGGCCCTAGGCATGGTGGGCTAGTGGTGATCGATCGCATTGGGTGGCTCGCGTGGCCGTGCAGAGACTCCTCAGGCAGCAGGGGCGGTGGCTGCTTGAACTCACCAACGGGGTGAAGGTGCCGGTAACTCGCCGACGCCGGCGCGAGGTGGCGATGTGGTTTGGCCAGGGCGCACGGGTGCTGATCCTGGTGGCCAACGATTCCAATCGGTGTCAGCGGTAATTGGCATTCCAGGGCCGTGCTCTTCGCCGTCATCTTCGATGCAGTTGCAGCACCGCCCATGGTTAAGGGGGAGCGGTGAGACGCTACTGGAGTATGGGATGCTGCGGCCCCTGGTCCCGCCGGTTGGAAAACGCGGTTTGGCAGCTCGCACAACTGTAGGTGGGAGGCACAGTCATTCGAAGGAGGCTCACGAGGCGTCGCTCAAGTGCTTGTCTACGAAATCGCCCATCGCCTGGAATCACTGCACGCTCGTCTTCGCCGACGTGCGCAGTCAGTGGTCCTCTCCTCGCAGCCTGACGAACACCACCGACTTGCCAGCCTTCTCCAGGCGTCGGTGCATAGGCTGACTCTGGGCCAGGGGCACAACCGTGTCGTCGTCGCCGCGGATTAGCAGCACCGGGGCCTGAAAGCGATCGGCGTACTTAGCGCACGAGATCTCCTTGAGCTTCTCGCGCTCGGACTTGCTATCGCAGATGAGCTGGTGCCAGCAGGCGACCGCCCACTGGTTGCGCCCGTACTGGCGCGCCTCGTTGCTCAGCATGTGCGGCAGATCGGCGACCCCCGGCGATGGTGCGGCGGTAGAGGTCCGGTGTGTAAGCCTGCTGGCGAGCGCTGAATAGCCGCAGTAGCTGTAGCGCGCGAGGCACACCACCGACCGCCTGCGGTAGCTCCGCCCGGAGGTCAGGTTCGTCCTTGAGCTGCTCGGCGACGCGTTCCGCGCCCGCATTCAGAATCTCGCTCGCCGCGATCTGCGCGCTCGCTTGGGTTGTTGGGCGGCTCTCCTCGAAGACGTCGATCAGCAGGCGCTTGACGTTGACGCGCTAGACTTCTGCTACACCAAGTCCCACATCGGCACCTTCGTCATCATCAGCGGCGACTCCGACTTCTCGCCGCTGGTGCCGGAACTTAGGATGGCCAGCAGCGTGCTGAAGCTGCCCGAACGGGGTGATTGGGTGCTCGTCCTTGTGGAAGTCAATCAAAAATGGGTGCTGGATTGTCTGTTTGAGCAAACTCCGGAGTTTAAGGTTGACTCCAGCCGGCTGCATTTGTTGGGGCAGTAGCGGGTGCCTTGAGGCAGCGCGGGTAGGGGCGCGGACGTGGTCACCTCGCTTAAGGACGTGATGATGTTGGTTCGTGCTGGGCTCGAACCAGTGACGAACTCATCAAACCACCATCGAAGTGTCGAGGGAGAGTCATCCCTCATCGAATCGACGAGGTTCGGGTGGTTCGCAGCAAGACGGGATCAGCCAACCAGCGGGGTTCCGCGTCTTAGGCGCCAGAAACCGCGAGAGATCCCGATCCGCCGACAGCAACTCGCGCACGCCGCGGGAGATGCTAAGCGCAGGAGTCTGCACGGTGGGCGAACACCAAGACTTGGATAGGGACGGCGATTGTTCCTGGGGCTCGCGGCACGCCGCGTAGCGTATCGCGTGCGATTCGCCGTCGTAGAGTGCTGGAGTCTCGCTACTTTAACGCGCCATTCAAGCGCATACACCCCGCGATTCTCTTAGAAATGGCAGGCAGTAGCGGCCGCCGCGCACCCTAATATCGATCTGTACTAGCATTCGGGCCGAGGGGTGGTAAACCCGTCGGTGTCGGAGACGAGCACTCGCTGCCCGCAGCCCCGCCCTGCCGGATCCGGCCACGCCGATCCGATAAGCCGCGACCTCGAGGCCCGATTGCTGGTGGTGGCAATCCACGCGCGTTCGCGTCGATCAACCTAACCAGATCATCACTGCACGGGAGGAACAGATGAAGCGTTCCCTAGCGTTATGGGTCGCGGCGGCCTGATGGCGATCCGCCTGGTCTCCTACCTCACCATCCCTTGGGAGTCTTCCCAGACGCCCGCTCCACAGCCGCGGTAAGCACGACAGGACGCCGCACCTGCCGTGACGGCCCCAGGGGTGGCTCAGAACCGTCAGTCCCCGGCGAGGCCCACCTCGGGAATCGATGCCGGCGCCGAGGCGCAGGACTACACCCAGCACTGCGCCGGCGCTCGCGAGTACGAACGGGTGTGTCAGGGCGTGACCACGGTGACAGGCGCCGATGGGCTCGCCCAGGTGGTGGACAACTGCTGGGATGAGCGCCGCGACGCGTCGCCGATGGAGGGCTACTCGAACGATGCTCTGCGCACCATCATCGACGAGGGTCACCGTAGGTTCACTTCTGGGCGTGCGCCCCGGGGCGCGGCGAGCACGGCTGGCCTTGTTACGCCCCCTTTCTCATGCGGCGTAGCCCGTTGTGTTCTCGGTCGACGCCCTGCCGAGGAGAGCCCGATTTGGGAGCGGCTGGCTATCGATCATGTTCGTCCACTCCCGGCCGTTAGGGCGAAACTGTCTTTAGCGCAGCGTGGGCAGCGGGCCGCAAGTTGGAGCGCCGCTTAGGCGATGGTGTGGAATGCCAGGCGTCGGCGGCTGGAGGTGCGTAGTTGGCCAAGGGCAGCTCGAGAGTGTTTGGGCAGCTGGGCTTGAACCAGCGAATGGAAAGCCGGTGTGCGCTGGAGTTGCTGTAGCCGCTGAATGCCATCGGGACGTAGTCGCTTGGTGAGTCCCCTACGCGGCGCCCATGACCTTTCTAAGTCTATGATCTTAGTCGCTAAGTGAGTTTCTGGTAGCCTTTATTCAAAGGTGGAGAAGATGCAGTCGCACCAGTTTCGTGTACCCTTTACACGCTGCTACTTGGTAACCAACGAGCTAATAGTCTAACGGTGAAGAACATCACGCTTAGCGCGGACGAAGAGACGATTGAGGCAGCTCGGGCTCGTGCGAAAGCCGAGAACACCAGCCTGAACGAGCAGTTCAGAAGATGGCTGACTGACTACACAGGACAATCCGCCCGGCTCAACCAGTACGATGAAGTCGTTGCACGACTACGAGGGCGGCTGAAGGTAGGTGCGAAGCTCTCCCGCGAGGAGATGAATGAGCGTTGAGAAGTTCCTCGATACCAACGGCCTCGTTTATCAGTTGGACACGACCGACCCGGAGAGGTCAGCTACCGCTGATGCGATTGTCCGAGAGGCGATTCTCACGGGCAACGCTTGTATCAGCTATCAGGTAGTTCAGGAGTTCCTGAATACTGCGCTTCGTAAGGCATCTGTGCCGCTAGACGTTACCAGCGCTCGTGCCTACCTCGGAAGCGTGCTTGCTCCGCTGATGCGGGTATCGGCGTCAGCCGATCTCTATCATCGTGCGCTAGGTGTACACGATCGATTTCGCTACAGCTTCTACGACTTACTGGTGATTGCGGCGGCACTGGAAGCTGGTTGTCGACGGCTACTGAGTGAAGACCTTCACGATGGGCAGCAGGTCGAGTTCCTGACTATTGAGAATCCATTCGGGTAAGGGCACTTCTTCACATCCACTCAGCGCCTTCCATGATCGAAGACGTCCCTGATGCCCTCCTCACGGTTCCGCCTTCCCCAACTTCCTCAGGTCCGTCAGAATGCACTCGATCACCTCGGGCGCCTCGATGGACCCGATCACCTCCACCTGACTGCCCAAACGACCGCATAGCGGTCACGCAGGAGAATCCGTTGGCAGGACAGTTTGAGAATCAAGGTGGCGCGGCGAACATGGATCCATCCGCCCTGCGCCGTTGGTTACTCTCGAAGTACCTATCGTTCCGCTTCAGCGACGAGCAGGTCACCAAGCGCCGGCACCGGGCGGAGAGGCGTCGCCGTGCGGACTCCAGACCCCACGTCGTCGAGTACTTCCATCAGGTCGATGACGCCTACAGCCACCTAGCCGCCCAACTGCTAGCGCGCTTCGCGGCGCGCTACGACGTGGAATTACAGTGCCATCTGGTGCGTGGACCTCTGGGCGATAACGTCTTGGACGCGCAGCTGCTGTTGCGGCTTGCCCGCTCGGATTCGGCCCTCATTGCCCCTCAGTACGGCCTGTCCTTTCCAGCCTCCTTAGAGGCACCCGAAGAGACATCCACGACCCTGGCGCTATCGGTACTCGCCTCGCTCGACTCACGGACTCTGGGACAGCACCTTGCCGCCGTGAGTGAAGCCCTTTGGCACGGTGACACGCCTCGCCTACATCAGCACGCAGGCGCCTTGGGCCACGCATCGGCGTCACAAGTGGGAGAGCGATTGAGGTCCGGTACGGCGCGCCGCGCCGCGCTCAAACACTATTCCGGCGCCATGTTCAACTACGAAGGGGAATGGTACTGGGGGGTGGATCGGCTGCACTACCTCGAAGCACGGCTAGCAGCGCTCGGGGCGGATACGACCCCAGGCGAACCGCCTCTAGCACCTTGCCCCAGCGTTGATCTCGGCGAGGCGAGCGATGCCGCTAGCTTGACGCTCGAGTTCTACCCATCGCTCAGAAGCCCCTATACGGCCATCGTCTTCGACGAAACTGTGGCGCTCGCTGCCCGGGCCGGCGTGCGCTTTCAGGTGCGCCCCGTATTGCCCATGGTAATGCGTGGCGTCCCCGTTACGCTCGAGAAGGGCATGTACATCTTCTTCGACGTAGCACGAGAGGCCAGACGTCGAGGCATGCGCTACGGCCACCTTTACGATCCTATCGGCGAGCCTGTGCGGCGCTGCTACTCCCTCTACCCATGGGCCGCCGAGCAGGGCCTAGGTACAGCGCTGCTATCGAGTTTCTTGCATCATGCGTTTGCCAGAGGCGTCAACACCAATACGAGCAAGGGACTTCGCAAGGTGGTTGAGAGCGCCGGGTTGCAGTGGCATGCAGCAGAGCCTCGGGTCGGTAAAGGCGACTGGGAGCAGGTACTGGAGGATAACCGGTTGGTGATGTACCAAGGCGGCCTGTGGGGCGTACCCAGTTACCGCCTGCTTGCTCCTTCCGGCGACGCACTACTTCAAGTGTGGGGACAGGATCGTTTGTGGCTAGTGGCGCGAGAGATTCAGCGCTACCAAGCTTCGCGAAGCACCTAGCCATTCGGCGAGCTCAGATCAACCAGGCCCTGAGGGTACATTGCACTCAGGACACATTGGGCCTGGTCCGAGTAGGCGAGTTGTTCTGCCATAGCTAGGCTGAGATCCCAGCTCCTTCGGTCCGCTCACCCGCCTAGTGTCGACGTACCGCCGGACAGGGGCGTCGATCGTGCAGCGCGCGATCGATCGTCTTGAGGTGAAGCTAATCGTCGGAGCCCGCCTGCGTCGTTTAGCGGTTAGTCGAGCGGCACTGGAATCGAGTTCGGGTTTGGAAGTAGGTCGAAGCGTTTTTGGGCGCGACGCGAGGGGAGTCGCGCAACGCTAATTGTATGGTGGGTCGTGCTGGGCTCGAACCAGCGACCAGCGGATTGAAAGCGCGCGCGAGAGAGCTGCTGTAGCCGCCCGAAGAGTATGTAGGTCGGCCGGCGTTTCACGTCCAAATGCTGGTTCTGGATGTGGCTGGAAGTCTCTGTTCTCAGTAGGTCGGTAAGAGTGGTTTTGGACTGCTTGCGCACCATGTCGACGCCGGGCGCTGATTCGCGTCGGGCGAGCCGTGTACCGACTCGTTCATTTCCCGTTAGCGATCATGAAAATCTAACCGCGGTCCGGCCATGCTTCGAGCAGCAGGGCACGTCCTCTCACAGACAGCACTCCGGCAGTCAAGATCTGTCCGCATCCCAACACTTCCCCAGCATGTGTTGAGCCGTCGCGACCGCCCATCACGAGCAGTCCAGGACGGACCCCAACGCCTTCGGCTGCACCCTGTCCAGGGAAGGCTAGTATGATTGACTCAGGGCCGCGTTCGTAGTTGTAACCAACAGCCGCGTGAGTTGCGCTGGTAGTTCGTCCCATAATCTACTTGTCGAACCCAGGACGTCCTGCGCCACCTCTGCTTGAAAGGACGGGATACCGACAGCAGCGGCAAAGGGCACCTAACAGTAGATATGGCTATTAAGCACCGGAAAAGATAGTTCACGTCCGGCTATCTCTGCTTCCTCGTCAGCCAGGGGGAGGTGATGGGGCCTGAGAAGATCGAGTCGTGCGGTGTGGATCAGGCCGTGGCAAACACCAGTCGTTGACGAGTCTAGAGCCACCCGAAAATGTACAACGGACCGACTAAGACAGCGCTCATGAGCGCAACGAGGGCGACCCACGACAGAGGTTGGGCGAAGTTAAACGTCCAACCGGAGCCAAAGCGCTTGCGTACCACTAATCGCCCGTCATGCCGGCAGAAGTAAAAAGCGCCCAGCCACCAGTGCTGCGGCTCCTCCCAGGGGTCGTCGGCCATCTTTACCTCCAGCGTTCTATTGCGAGGCGCAGGGCGAGCGGTGCAGCCGCCCTGGCTAGCGCGCAGGCGCTCACGCTTGTCGCCTGGCACGTGGTCGCGAACACACCCGGCTTACCCTCACCGCTCGCGCCGGTCAGCGGGCCCCCGCCGCATGAATCGCCATGCGCCGGGGTTGGGGTGGATTCGACAGCAACTGCGCAATCCAATCGCTGATGTGACGCAGCGCGCTCGGATCGATCGCGTCGCCGGCATACGCGTACTCGCTCGGGTGCCCAGTGTTCGCTATCTGAAGTCGGTGGTTCCAGTCAGCGTGTAGAACGACCACCGCACGGTCGCCCAGGTGGGCCAGGGCGGCAGACGCGGCCCGATGGTTCTCCGGGGTCACCTGTGTATCCTTCCCGCCGTAGAGCGCCAGCACCGGGATCTGCAGTCGCTGCATCAACGGCGCGGGATCGTGCTGCAGGATGAACTGGAATGTTGGATGTAGCAATGCCTTCAGTTCCCCGTTGAGTTGATCTCGCCTGGGAAGGGCGTCCTCGGGCAGCGCGTCTGTCTGCAGCCGGGCCTCCTCCACCAACTGCTCCAACGCAGCAAGGGCCGCCGCCTGGTCCTCGTAGCGGACGATGGCCGCTTCATAGAGTTTTCTGTTGATTGATGCGAGGCGCTCCGCCACATGCTCCGAGGCGCCGCCCGCACGCGCGATTGCGCTGGATTGCAACTCCATCAGCGGGACACCGGCGATTGCCGGGGTTGCGAGCAGCACGATGAAATCGACCTCCGAGCTCTCAAGCGCGGTGAGCAGAGCGAAAGTGCCACCCAGGCTGTGACCTACGATTCCAAAGGGGAGCGTAGGGTGGCGCTCACGTAACCATGCCATCGCGGCGGCTACATCGGCGAGGTGGTCCAGAGCACCCGATGAAGGGTAATCGCCTTGAGAGCTGCCGACACCGCGCTTGTCGTAGCGAAGCACTGAGACACCTGCCTTCGTCAACGACTCTGCTAGGTTATCAAAAGGACGGTGCTGGCCGATCGACTCATTCCGATCCTGTGGTCCAGACCCGGCGACCAACAACACAGCGGCGGTCACTTCTCCAAGCGGCACAGAGTACGTACCCGCGAGGCTGATGTGCCCATCGCCCGACGGTAGGGTAACCGGGTCACCGCTCGTTACGGTCGACGTACTTTCTGTGGTCGACGATTGATCCCTTGATGATGGGTTGCGGTGCCATTCGAGAGGTAGAGACTTACCCCCCTGGCGCCAATGGCCGACGATGCAGTCCTTCTCTAGGCGCCCGACGAACGCTGCACCGATGCTCCCCAGGGCAAACTCGATGTTCCCCGCGTTGCTGATATCCAACGACGTAACCGTGATGGTAGCGGACTGTTGCTTGCTGACGACGACGGCGTTCACACCGCCCGCGCACGGCTCTACTTTGAGTACCAAGGGCAGCTTAGCTTCTCCCGCCTTGAGCGTGCTGATCCATTCGCCACTCAACAATCGAGCAGCCTCAGGGGATTCTACGCCGCAGCGTGCCGACTGCAGTGTTGAGTCAGTGGGTTCCAAGGAGAGCGGCAACTTACCGGGTCCTTGCGACCACTGCCCCTTGATCTTCATTAAACCCTGCGCACCCGCGAGCAGCTTGCCTGTGAAGCTAGCCCTTGCCGAGGGTACGGCGAAACTGAGCCGTCGCTCGGATACCTGGATTTCCGCGAGTGCGAGCGGCGCCGGAGACTGATCCAGGCTGACCATGACCCCCTCGATTCCTCCGTCCTTCGCCTCGAAAGCAAACTGAAGCCGCAACTGTTTACCACCTGCGCCCAGGGTGCCCAACCAATCCGTCGAAACGATGTCGCGCATGAGAGTCTCCTTGACCGTTTCCGCCTGACCCCCGCTTGCAAACAGCCACAAGAGTAGCCCCATCCACGCCAAGTCGCGCTCAGAGCGAAGAGTCAGTCGTGAGAGGGCTCCGGGTCTCGAGTTTCTTTGACCTAGTAGTAGAATTCGCCACTCATCCCAATAGTTCGTCATGGCTATAGTCTTTATTCTCCAGAATTCACCATAGTGTCGACTGGGGAATGAATCAAGTCGATGAGGTTTCATCATGCAGTCAGCGACGAATTGTCCGCCAACCGGAACGCCAGCCTACCAGGCCAGCATCGAAGAGCTTCTCAGTCACTACCCAAGATCAATGACTCTGCTCACTACCTATCGGTGCAATGCCGCGTGTGAAGAATGCTGTTTTGAGTCGAATCCCACACGCACCGGACGGCTAACGCTAGACCAGATGCGTGCCGCAATGGATGAGGCGGTAGCTTCATTCCCAGCAATGTCGCTTGTGGTTTGGTCAGGTGGGGAGTGCTTTCTGCTCGGGGACGATCTGCATGCTGCGATAGCACATGCGACCCACTTAGGTTTGGCCACTCGATGCGTCACGAATGGCTTCTGGGGGAGGAGCACGCATACCACGAGACGCGCGGTTTCCAAGCTCCTGGGTGCCGGGCTCAGCGAGATCAATTTCAGTACTGGGCGAGACCATCAGCGCTGGGTGCCGCAGCACTGCGTGGTCAATGCGGCGTACGCATGTGTTAGTGCTGGAATCCGAACGCTGATGACCGTGGAGAAGGACACGGAGGACAGCACGTGCTACGAGGCGCTACATGGTGATCCCACTATGCAGAGACTGCTCAATGAGCACTCGGATCTGTTCACTTTGCAGAGCAACACCTGGATGCCCTTTCACGCAGCAGCCAAGAACCGGGGCTTTCAGGTAGCGCGAGCAATAGTCGACAAACCATGCGATCAGGTATTGAAAAACGTAGTGGTTACACCATTCGGTCAGGTCTCTGGGTGCTGTGGGCTCACCTTCGAGTACATCCCGGAGATGAAGCTCGGTGCGCTCGGACGACAGTCCCTGAGAGACATGTTTCTCTCCCAGCTCGAGGACTTTCTGAAGATCTGGATTCACATGGACGGCCCCTACGAAATCATCCGCAAGCTGTTCGGCGACGCGGAAGTTACGCGCGGGTTAGCCAAC
This sequence comes from Pseudomonadota bacterium, assembly GCA_039193195.1. NCBI lineage: Bacteria > Pseudomonadati > Pseudomonadota > Pseudomonadota bacterium. Next base: position 4,066 of record JBCCWS010000054.1, on the reverse strand, counting down.
GTTTCGCACATTTGTCAGGCGTGCGTGATCTTGCATCAGAACCCCAACGTGCGGGCGGCCTTGATCGCGCGTTGGCACGAATTTGTCCCGGAGGTAATCCACCGATACAACATTGCCACTGCGCTGCGGCGGAAGATGGCGGAAAAGGCAGCTTGAGTAGTCACTTAGCGCTAGGAGAAGCATCATGGACAAGACGCGAAGGGGAATTCTCAAAGGCTCTATTGGCGCGTTCGGTGCCGTGGGCCTACCGTTATCAGCAGGGGCAGATGGTCGTCTATACGGCGTGCCAGTGAGTGTTACGGGAACGGAAACGGGCGGAAAGCACGCAGATTTGCTGCGTCTACAGATGGCTCGGGCAAACGTGCCCACGGCAGTGTGGGACGAGGTATTGCTGTCGGGTGAACTGTGGGCGAACGTGCTTCTTGACGCGGACGAGACTAAGAAGTTTCGTGCCGACCCCGATCAGTATCTGCTAGACGCTGGCATCGATCCATCTCTGATGGTCTCCTCCCACAGTGAAGTGCAAGTGCTTCGCGCGATCACGGACCAAGGGGTATTGGAGGCGGCGGCCAAGGGGGACTATCAACTATTCGCTCAAACGCTGAGAGATACCCTTAGCACGCACCCGGTTCCCTCCGTGCTCAAGTGGAATCTCGTGCAGTATTTTGAGCGCAACCGCAAGCAGATCGAAGGTACCATTCAACGGATAAAGGCGCGGGCTGATGCCTTAGGAGAGCCCATCGAAGGCGATGTTGAGTCGCTAACTGACTTGCGTCGTTTGCAGCAGCTCGTGGGCATGCCGTTGCAAGGCACAGGGATCTCTGAGGTAAGCGTACTCATTGACTTTGTGGTTAATGTCAATTTCGGCGTGATCTCTATCGCCGCTGTGTTGGTGTTGGTCGTTGCGGGTGCGGGAGTGATTGTCGCCATCGACATTCCAGGTCCTATCAGCGATAAGATGAACAACCGCTTGGCGAATCTGGACCCCGAGTTGATCCGGGACTTCGATCAGGCAGTGCAGGTGGCGGCGATGCTCGGCCAGGAGAATTTCATCGTCGATGCGGCTAAAGAGGTTATCGATGTCGAGACGGAAGCCGTGCTGGATGCCTTCCAGGAGGTGGGGATCGTTCAGATAGATGAGAAGGACCGGGCAGAGGCGGTGGCGCTGCTGCAGAAGTTCAGCTATCAACGGGCTGGGCTGGTGAACTAGGGTGTGCCTAGGGGGACGTATCGCCAGGAGAGTGGAGGGACGCGGCCGTTCGCGCAGCGCGAACGGCGCTGCCCTTGACCGCACTGCTCAATCGCACGCCCATTCGGCGCGATGGACAACAGCCGATCATTTTCATGCAGTGCGGCCCGATTCGGCATTCAGCAGCGCCGTCGGAGACTGCGCCAACTCGCCTCGAGGTGGTCCCGCGAATCCTCAGCGGGCAGCCTCATGTTCACGATGGCGATGGCATTTAGGCGGTGTTTCGTGCCCTTGCAGAAGACGATAAGCGTACGAAGGCGATCGCCTTGGAAACGAAGCAAGCGTCTGATGCCGGACGCAAGGTGCTCGTATTGACCGAAAGAGCCGATCACCTAGTGCGTATTGAGGAATCGCTGAAGGAGAGGGGCCTAAGACCGTTCGTGTTGCACGGTAGGGTTGCGCGCAAGCAGCGTGCAGAAGTGCTGACCGAGATGAGTTCGCTCCCCAGCGATGAGGCTCGGGTGCCTTTGGCGACCGGGCGACTTGTCGGGGAGGGCTTCGACCATCCACCCCTCGACACATTGGTTCTGGCAATGCCTGTCTCTTGGAAGGGCACCTTACAGCAGTACGCGGGTAGGCTGCACCGGGAGCATGGGAGTAAGTCGGATGTCCGAATCATCGACTTTGTCGATGGCGATCATCCGGTCTTGCGGCGCATGTGGGAAAAGCGCCAGCGTGGCTATCGGGCGATGGGGTATCAAATCGCGCAGCCTGCGGGGGTGACCTGAGCACCGCGGGCGGGGATGCCTACAGGCGAAGCTGCAAGTTCCAGGAAGCTCCACCGAGGGAAAGCCTCAGTAGCGATGGTTGCCTGGTAGATGGCGGCATGGGGTTTACGTGTTTCTCTATTTGCAAACTTTCAGTTGGCGGATCATACACTCCCCGAACTTGCGTCGGTTCATGAACTCGCTAAACTGCGTACCAGGAGGATGCAAAACGCAGGAAAGCTAAACCGGCTCCAACACCTGCTGCTAGTTACTGCTCAATGGCTAGAAGCCCGTGGATACTCGCGCGCCCTACGCAGCAAGTACGTGGCCAGCGGCTGGTTGGAACAGCCCGCACGAGGGGTCTTTACCCGGCCAGGTGGCATAGAGAGATGGGAGCAGTTGGTCGTCTCGCTTCAATCGTTACTGCGGCTGCCCGTGGCTGTCGGTGGGCGCACAGCGCATGGGCTTCAAGGGTATGAGCATTACCTGCCGCTTGGGGAGCAGGGCAACGTGCACCTCTTCTCGGAGACCGCTGTTCCCGGTTGGCTGAGCAAGCTGTCGCTCGGCAGAACGTTCGAGTTGCACAACGCGTCGCGATTGTTCCCAGGCTGCTGCATCGCCGATGGGGCGGTTCGCCTGCCAGACCCAACTCGTCGTGCTCTTCGCGACAGCCCTACCAGGCTGCCGAATGGACTCACGACAGCGCCATGGGGCTAGCACGCTTGGCCCCTCCTTGTGTCCACCGCTGAACGAGCGATACTCGAACTGCTCGATGAACTCCCCAAGCACGAGACCTTCGAGAGCGTCGACGTGATCATGGAAGGCCTGCACACGCTCAGCCCGCATCGCTTGCAGAAGTTGCTGGAAGCGTGCTCCAGCATCAAGGTCATTCGCCTATTTTTTTTGTTTGCTGAACGTCACGCCCATCCCTGGCGCAAGCAACTGGATGAAACCAAGTTCCGCCTCGGGAGTGGCAAGCGCGTCATCGCCACGGGCGGGCGACTGGGCCGCAAGTACCAGATCACCGTGCCGGAGGCGCTGCATGCCGGCGACTGAGGCCGATCGTCGACAAGTCGCGTTGTTGGTGCGCACGTTGCCATTCGTCGCTGAGGAACCATCGCTTGCACTCAAGGGTGGAACGGCGATCAACCTGTTCGTTCGCGATCTTCCGCGACTGTCGATCGACATAGACCTAACCTATCTGATAATCGAGGGCCGTGGCGCATCGTTGGCCGGGATCGATGCGGCAATGAACCGTATCGCCGAGCGAATTCGCCAGGGAATCGCTGGCGCTCATGTGAGCGCCTCCCAGCTACGGCCGGGAGGCTCGGTCACCAAGCTTGTCGTTCGCGCGGCGGGCGTGTAGATCAAGGTTGAGGTCACCCCTGTTCTACGAGGCTGTGTCTTCGACGCTACGCGCAAGTCCGTCTCGGCATCGGTCGAGAATAACTTCGGATTTGCGGAGTCCCTGGCGGTCTCTTTCGAGGATCTGTTGGCCGGCAAGATGGTTGCTGCCCTTGATCGTCAGCATCCGCGCGATTTGTTCGACGTGGCAGGTCTGCTTTCCGGCGAAGGCTTGTCTGACCGAATGAGAGCGGAGTTGGTAGTCTACATCCTCAGCCACAACCGTCCGGCGATCGAGCTGCTTGCACCTAACTATCGCGCTATTGAAGCGGAGTTCCGCGATCGCTTTTTGGGTATGACGACCACAACAGGTCTCTGGAGAACCTCTTCGGTACGCGGGAGGAGCTGGTACGCGATGCAGTTGGCGGCATGCCCGACGCCCACCGGCGCTTTCTGATGTCAGTCGAGCGGGGAGAGCCCGATTGGGATGTGCTGGCTATCGATGACACTCAATCTACTCCCGGCCGTGAGGTGGAAGCTCGAGAACTTGGCGAAGCTGCCTGCGGGGCAACGCGAGCAGCAGGCCCACGAGTTGGAGCGTGTGCTCAGCGGTGGCGTGGCGGAGCACTAGCCTGGATTATTCATGAGTCTTCTACTGCGGCCGCCGAGACACAGCAAAACACGGCGCGTGCTCGTTGCAGGTGCTCGACACGTACTGCTGAGTACGCCTGCGCGCCTTCCACTGCGCGCCACCCCGTGTTTTGCT